>JACOZV010000002.1 GCA_016181175.1 Candidatus Yanofskybacteria bacterium | reverse complement strand
TCTTTGACGGCAAAGTTACAGGAGAAGTTAAAGCGGAAGAAGGCGGTTTATATAGAATTTTAATTGACACCGAACAGGTGGCGCTAGGGGGCTATAAAGTCCAAGTCAGACAGGTTGGTTCTGAAAACGAAAAGGTAAGCGAAATGTCAGAGTCAAAAATGTTAAGAGTGTCGTCTTTTTCTTTCGCTCTCATTGATTTTAACGGTGACAACAAGATTGATATTCAGGATTGGAGTATATTTTTAAATAACTGGTCAGCCAAAGATGAGTTTGTTAAAGCAAAAAGCGACTTGAACGGCGACGGCAAGGTGGACGTATCCGATTTCAGCGTCTTTTTAACTAATTTTCAGCTTGGGAACAGATAATGTGGTATAATTTAATAAATCTATGTTAAGAAAAATTCTGATCATTTCAACATTCTTTGCGCTTTTATCCGTCAGTTTTGTTCAGGCGGCTGACTTTAATGCTACGCCATCAACCGGGCAATTTAATTTAAAACAAGAGTTCAGCGTAAATATAAAGATAGATGCGTCTGACGAATCAATAAATGCCGCCCAGGCAAAAATAAAATTCTCGCAGGACGTTTTGGAAGTAAAGAGTATTTCCAAAGATGGCTCCATATTTAATTTCTGGCTTCAGGAGCCGGAGTTTTCCAACACGGACGGAACGATTGAATTTATCGGCGGTGCGCTTAATGGCGTCTCCGGAGCGTCTTTGCAGGTTCTGAAGATAAATTTTATCAGCAAGGGAGCAGGAATCGGTGAGTTTTTGTTTAGCGACGCCGCAATAACCGTAGCCGATGGTAGTGGGACGAATGTATTGTCTAAGGCAAACGGAGCACGCTTTACAATTTCCTCCGTTACCGTTGTCCCGGCGCCAATACCAGCGCCGATATCGACGCCAACTCAAATTACCAGGCAACCGACTGTTGTTTCCGGGTTGCCAGCACTGCCCGTTGTTAAGATATCGTTATATCCCGATTCCGGCAGTTGGTATAATTTTGTTTCTCAATTTACTCCCTCTTGGGATCTTCCCCCTGATATTTCCGGCCTAAATACGGCCCTGAACACAAATCCTAATTTTATAGTTTCGCCAGTTGTTGAGGGTCTGTTTGAGAACAAAACATTTTCCGCGATTGACAAAGACGGCATCTATTATTTTCACATCAGATTTAAAAATAATAACGGCTGGGGACCAACCGCTCATTATCGAATTGCGATTGATACTCAACCCCCCATTCCTTTCAAAATTGATGTAAAAACCGGTTTAATCAGCGATAATCCGGCGCCCAAACTTTCATTTAAAACCGCTGATTCTCTTTCCGGTATAAGCCACGATGAGATTATCGTTAATTCAGAAGCGCCGGTTACTATCAATGCTTATGAATACACACTTTTACCTCGCCAACCCGGGGAGTATTTGATTAAAGTGAAAGTTTTTGATAAGGCGGGCAATAGTATTGAAGATAATGTAAAAATTGAGATTTTGCCCATTGAAACGCCAACAATCACTTCCATAAGCAAAAAGGTAGTAATTGGTTCAGAAGAGTCATTGGTGATTAAGGGTTTGGCAGTACCAAGCGCAAATGTTGTTGTTACGATTGGGGATAAAAACAAGTTTTTAGTTCTGCAAGATGAGGCGAAAAGTAATATTCAAGGCGAGTGGGAATTTCGTCTTGATAGAGAATTGCGAAGAGGAGATTATTTTGTAAGCGTTAAGGCAAAAGACGAAAGAGGCGCCCAAAGTTTGCCGACAGAACCGGCAAAAATATCTTTTGTAGAAAAGCCCACAATCTCATTGTTTGGTCTGGATGTTACTTTAAAAGAACTGCTTATCGTTCTGGTGGCCGCGGTTATTTTGGCGGCTCTATGGTTCTATAGAAAAACATTATTGCATTTAACCAAAGCGCACAGAGAGTCGGTGATTATTAGCCGGGATTTAAAGAATTCTTTCAGCGTGATTAAAAAGGACTTAGACAAGATCACAGAAGTAACAAAAAGAGGTGCGTCGTTTGAAACAAAAGAATTAGAAATTAATGTTGCTGTTAAAAAAATAGCGGATACTCTGGATAAAATAGACGAATATTTGAGCAAGGACATAGAACGATTAGAGTAGTACCCCTTTTATGTCTCATTTGTTTCATTTACCCTTGACCGAGACCCCTCAAATTGTCTCTGGAAAAGACCCTCAAAAAGCCTTATAATACCCCCAGTTACGAGGTCCTAGACCGGGTATGGTAGCAGTCCATGGAGCACAACAAGCACAACACAATTTATACTTGCCCGATGCACCCAGAGGTCAAATCTGATACTCCCGGACGTTGTCCTGGATGTGGCATGGATCTTATCCAAAAGGAAGTTGATGGAAGCGTAACGGAATATGATGTTTCGGAGTTGAGCCACAAGGACCATGAGGCTGCAATGACTAATCCTCAAATGGCAAAGAAAATGGAGCAAGATATGCGCCGTCGGTTTTGGATTTCATTTTTGCTTTCAA
Organism: Candidatus Yanofskybacteria bacterium; assembly: GCA_016181175.1. Taxonomy (NCBI): domain Bacteria; phylum Candidatus Yanofskyibacteriota; species Candidatus Yanofskyibacteriota bacterium. Next base: position 139,622 of record JACOZV010000002.1, on the reverse strand, counting down.
TTCCAATTTTTCTTTATTCGCCAGTCGGTGAAAAAGTCCTGGGGGTAATTTTGCCTTCGCCGATTCCTATAAATTGGTTGCTCTTAATTTTAACCACACCTATTGTTTTCTGGACGGGTTCTATTTTTATCACCGGCACTTATTATTCTCTCAAAGCGCGTAAACTCAATATGTCCGTATTGATCGCTACGGGTGTTTTAGCGGCGTATTTATTCAGTGTATTGCTAACATTTATCCGGCCAGAATCAGAAACATTCTATGAGGCCGCCGCTCTTCTTGTCACGTTCGTACTTTTCGGCCATTGGATGGAAATGAAATCGCGGCGTGGCACTTCTGATGCTTTGCGCGCGCTTTTTGACCTGGTGCCACCGCAGGCAAATGTAATTCGCGAGGGCAAAGAGGTTGCCATTGCAAGCGCCGAGATTGTCCATGATGATATCGTAGTTTTGCGTCCCGGGGATAAAGTTCCGGTTGATGGCACTATAACCGAAGGTGAATCGTCTATTGATGAATCGTTGGTTACGGGTGAGTCAATTCCGGTCGCTAAAAAAATTGGCGATAAGGTTATAGGAGGTTCGGTAAATCAAACTGGTACTGTAAAATTCAAAGCTACACAAGTTGGTTCAGAGACGGTTTTGGCGCAGATAATAAAAATGGTTGAGATTGCCCAGAATTCCAAAGCGCCGGGTCAGCGTATTGCAGATAAGGCGGCCGGTTGGTTGGTTATAGTTGCAATCAGTTCGGGGTTAGCAGCATTTTTAGGCTGGTATTTCGGCGCCGGGGTCGGTCTCATTACTTCTCTTACTTTTGCTGTATCAACTGTGGTAATTGCTTGCCCAGACGCGCTTGGACTCGCCACTCCTACTGCTGTCGCGGTAGGCACGGGTATAGGCGCCAAATACAACATTCTTATAAAAGATGCGGCTACTCTTGAAAATACTTCGCGGATCAATGCCATTATTTTGGATAAAACCGGAACTCTCACAGAAGGTAAACCGAAAGTTACTGATGTCGTGGCATTTAATAATTTCAGTGAACAGGAATTACTTAAATACGAAGCCAGTCTTGAGGCCGGTTCTAATCATCCGCTTGCCAAAGCTATTCTCGAAGAGACTAAAAGGCGTAACGCTTTGCCGCTCGAGCCAATAGAAAATTTTGAGTCTATTGCCGGCCACGGGCTTAAGGCAAAAATAGACGGCAAAATCGTTTTGGCCGGTAATGAAAAACTGCTCCAAAACAATGGTATTATCATTGAACCAATGAAAGATGTTCTTGGCCGTCTTGCTGAGGAAGGGAAAACTTTGAGTTTGTTGTCCGTTGATAGAATTTTTGCCGGAGTCATAGCTGCGGCTGATTCTTCAAGAATTAATTCCAAAAAAACTGTTTCCGCGCTTAAAAACCTAGGCATGGAAGTCGTGATGATTACGGGCGATCATATGAAAGTTGCGGAAGGGATCGGAAAAGAAGTTGGGATTGATCGTGTATTTGCGGAAGTGCTTCCGGAAAACAAAGCTAAGTATGTCAAAAAATTGCAAGATGAAGGCAAATTTGTGGCAATGGTGGGGGACGGTATTAATGACGCGCCAGCTCTTGCCCAAGCTGATATCGGTATTGCCATTGGTGCCGGCACTGATGTTGCAATTGAAGCCGGCAACATAGTGCTTATGAAGTCAGATCCTTATGATATTGTAGCGGCTTTTCGTTTGAGCAAAGCGACGGTTACCAAGATGAAACAAAATCTATTTTGGGCCGCGATTTATAACATGCTTGCCATACCTGTTGCCGCCGGTATTTTTTATAATTCACTCGGCTGGTCTTTAAGACCGGAAATTTCTGCACTTCTAATGTCAGCATCATCCATAATAGTTGCAACAAATGCCGTTCTCTTGAAACGTGTTGAACCAAAGTTAAGAGTTTGACATAAAAAACTTTTTATACTATTATTAACTTAAATTAGACGGCCGTACGGCCTTTTTTATTCATTTTATCCCGTTAGAAGTCGCCCTAGCGGGTTTGCGTTCACAACCAGTAAATAATCAAAAGTCTTGTTGTGTAGCCACAACTTATGTATAAGGCTGCACAGCCCCGAACCGTCACCTTTGGTGAGCTACGGGGCAAGCAGCGACTTCTAACGGGATGGAAATACGAAACATTGCAATAATTGCCCATGTTGATCATGGCAAAACAACCCTGACCGATGCTCTTATGCGTCAGACCGGAGCTTTTGCCGAAGGTGTATCAATGGATTCAAACGCGCTTGAACTTGAGCGCGGTATTACGATTTATTCAAAAAACGCGGCGATTTCATATCCTTCGGCAAGTTCAGGACGTCCCGTAACCAAGATAAATATAGTCGATACTCCAGGTCATGCCGATTTTGGTTCAGAGGTTGAACGCGTCCTGCGTTCCATAGATTCGGTACTTTTGGTGGTGGACGCGCAGGAAGGGCCGATGCCGCAAACACGTTTTGTGCTTAAAAAATCATTAGAGCTTGGTTTGCGTCCGATAGTTATTATAAATAAAATAGACAAACCAGCCGCAGATCCAATTAAATGCGAGGAGCAGGTACTGGAGCTTTTTCTTGAACTGGGTGCCAACGATGAGCAGGCTAATTTTCCAATTGTTTATGCAATAGGCCGGCAGGGTGTTGCCAAGAAAAAACTTACGGATGAATTTTCTGATCTTGCTCCGCTTCTTGATACGATACTTGAGCATGTAAAACCGGCTTCATCTGACGAGCTGGCAGATAAGCCTCTTAGAATGCAGCCATTCAATCTTGGTTATGATAATTTTTTGGGCCGGCTGGCGGTGGTGCGCGTATACGAGGGGACGGTTTTTTCTGGCCAGCAGGTTTTTATTAAAAAAATTAACAACCAGACTGGTCAGATAGACACTCGTTCCGGTAAAATTACCAAGGTTTTTACGTTTGAGGGATTGCAGAAAAAAGAATTAGAAAGAGTCGATGCCGGAGATATTGCTATGATTGCCGGTTTGCCTGATATATATATCGGTGAAACTATAACCAGTGATCAAAATGCCGAACCGCTTCCGGCCATTGCGGTTGATGAACCGACAATTAAGCTGATGTTTCTTATCAATAACTCACCGTTTGGCGGACGCGAAGGCAAATTTGTTACTTCCCGACAACTGCGTGAATATCTTGAACGTGAGGTTGAGGTAAATGTCGGACTTCAAATTGATTTTTCTTCTACGGATAGTTTTGCCGTACGTGGCCGAGGCGAATTGCACATTGCAATTTTGCTTGAGAATATGCGCCGTGCCGGCTATGAAGTTCAGGTTTCACAGCCGCAAGTTATAATTCATGAGGAAAATGGAGTTAAGCTTGAACCGTTTGAGGAGGTGATAATTGATACGCCATCTGAATATCAGGGCACTATCATTGAACGGCTTGGCACGCGAGGATTCGTTATGTCTAATTTATCTAATACGCACGAGTTGATCAGAATTTCATTTGAGGGACCAACTAGAGGACTCTTGGGTTATAGAAATCAATTTATTATAGATACCAAGGGCGAAGGCATCCTTTCCTCAAGGTTTATTGGATTTAAACCGTATGCTGGCGATATACGCAAGCGTGTGGTTGGTTCTATGATTTCAATGGCCGATGGAAAAACACTTGGCTATGCCCTTTGGGGTCTTCAGGAGCGTGGCGCTCTTTACATAGGGCCGGGAACAGAGGTCTACGAGGGTATGGTTATAGGCAATACCTCTAAGGGAGAGGAGATGTATGTTAATCCGACCAAGGGCAAACAGCTTACAAATGTGCGAGCTTCGGGATCGGATGAAGCCATTGACCTTACACCGCCACTGCCGTTGACCATTGAGCGCGGTTTGGAAGTAATGGCTGAAGACGAGTATCTTGAAATCACCCCCGTCAGTGTTCGTCTCCGCAAGCAGCTTCTCACTAAAATTGATCGTTCCAAAGCGCGTCGGGGCGACTAGTTTGAATTGGCAAGATCTATGTTTATTGCAAAAAACTATAATTTTTTGCTATAATTTGAATATATAAAATAATCATATGCTCGATCAAAATCTTACAAAAAAAGAAGAGTATGATCTCAATAAAAATGCGGAACGAGGCCAGCAAGCTCGCAGTCAAAAAACTCGCGGACTGAAGAGGGGTTTAATGTGGAGTGGTATTTTTGTTGTACTCATTGGGGCAGTTTGGGGTTTGACAAAACTTTCAAATAATCCGGGTGATATACAGGAAGCGGTGATTATAAGCGGTGTTACCGCCGAAGATTGGGTTGAAGGCAATAAGGAGTCCCAAATAACCCTGATTGAATATGGAGACTTCCAGTGTCCTGCTTGCGGCGCCTATTTTCCATTGGTTGAAAAACTGATGGATGAGCACGGCGATAGTTTTAAATTCGCATACAGGCATTTTCCTTTGCAACAACATCCAAATGCCAAGCCCGCCGCGTATGCCGCTGAAGCTGCCGGCAAGCAGGGTAAGTTCTGGGAAATGTTTGACATGATTTTTGTCCATCAAAACGATTGGTCTGGTAGAACAGACGCTGAAGACATATTTTTACAATATGCTGAAACGCTAGGTCTTAATATAGAGCAATTTAAAAACGATCGTGATAGCGATGTTGTTAAGGAAGATGTTGAAAAAGATTACGATTCCGGTGTGGCTAATAAAGTAAATGCGACCCCAACTTTCTTTTTGAACGGCAAAAAAATACAGCCGCGAGATTACGACGAATTCGTATCTCTCATTGAACAGGCCAGTCAGACGGATAAAAATTAATGTCCAAATTATCCAAATGGATTTTAGCAGGTTTTATCATTTTTAGTTTGGTTGGTTTTCTTGATGCGGCATATCTTACAATACAGCATTACAATAACGGCATCTTGCCGTGTTATGTTTTTACCGGTTGCGACAAGGTAATCTCAAGCAGTTACGCAGTTATTGCAGGAGTTCCAATTTCTCTTTTGGGAGCTATTTACTACCTTGTAATTCTCGTTATCGCGATTTTATATCTTGATACCAGGAATAAAAAAGTTTTGCGCATATTGGTCCACTTACCAATTGCCGGTTTTTTAGCTACTCTTTGGCTCTTGTTTCTTCAGCTTTTTATCATCAAGGCAATCTGTTTTTATTGCGTTATTTCCGCGATCACCTCAACCCTGCTTTTTGTTTTGGCGCTTTGGTTCATGAAAATTTGGCGGGACTTAAAAGTAAACTAACGAATTGTTTGTTAAACTTCTCTTGCGGTTTGTTTTAAATTGTGGTATTCTAAAAAAGCGTTATTTAAAAATCGGAGGATTGGGGGTTATGGAAAAACTAGCCAACATACGTCTTGGGTTTTCAACGGGTTGCCTTTATAAATCAGGCCTTAATTTAATTCAATGCCTAGACCTGTTAAGATCAACCAGCTGTCGCGTAGTAGAACTGGGGTTTGTAAAATTTAAAGATTTTTTAGACGGAGAATTTAAAAATCTGACAGCCCAAGATTTTAGAGATTTTGACTATGTCAGTTTTCATGCGCCGGTGCTTAACTACGGTTTTAACAGTGAAACGCGCGATGTTTTTAATTGGTTAAGCATTCTGAATTTGATCAGACCTCTAGATTTGATTGTCTTTCATCCTGATACGGTTGAAGATTTCTCAATTTTTTTAACCCAGAACTTTCCTTTTGCTTTTGAGAATATGGATAAGCGCAAGAAATCATTTAAATTGCCTAAAAGTATTCAGCTTTTAACTCTAATGTTCAGAAATTTTAAAATGGTTCTGGATGTAAACCATGCTTATACCAATGATCCAAGTACCGCTTTGACGGTTGAATTTTATGAAAAGCTTGGCGACAAGGTGGTCCAAATCCATCTAAGCGGCTACACGGGTTATCATGAACCGTTGTTCCAAAACAAACAGGCCGAAATCATAAAAAGCATTCAAGATACCAGTGTGCCGATTATCGTAGAAGGCGTTTTGAAACCGGAAGAATTAGTTCTGGAGCGTAATTATATACTAGAAACCTTAGCTGGAGCTTAATGCTTCTGTTTACTTACTTAAAAAAGACACTGAATGTGTCTTTTAAATTTATAAATTAGCAATTTGTTTAAAAATTAAGTAAGTACTAATTCCTTGTCGTGTATCCAACGATTGCCGATAAGCTGTCCGCGGCCGGAAATTTTTGACTCGCCGGTTACTAGGACATCACCCGATATCCACACGCTTCCTTTGATTTCAGATTTGTCGTGGACGTTAACATTACCGGAGAACATCGCATTCCCTAAAATATACGCATTTCCCCAAAAAGATACATGATCGCGGGCGCATACGGAATTTTCAATACGGACATTGCCGGAAACACGAACAAAACCCTCAAGATGAACCTTATCAAGGATAACTGCTTTGCCGGAAACAATAACTCCGGGACCGATGTAAACCGTGTAATCTACTTTAGCAGTGCTTGAAACCAGTCCTCCACCTTTGGGGTGATGGTGGTATATTTCGCCGTCTATTTCCAGGACATTTCCTGAATAAATAACCCTTTCGTTCATGGCTATTTCACCTCCTTTTTTAAGTGCATAGCTGTAATTTCAGCGATGTCTAATATATCCATTTCGCATCCGCTATGATTAGCGGCATCGCGAAGCATAATCGGGCAATAAGGGCAGGCAACCGCGATGGCGGATGCTCCTGTCCCTTTTACTTCAGCGAAACGTTTGTGGTTTATTCTTTCACGATCCTTACTCTTGAGGTCGTCAGCGATAAAAAGTTGCGCACCGCCGGCTCCGCAGCAAAAAGTATTTTGACCGTGATTTTTTGGTTCGAGTATTGAGATGCCGCAAGCGCGAAGTATGGCGCGCGGTGAATCCGTTATGCCAAGTCCTCTGGCCAGATAACACGGGTCATGATAACTCATTTTCCGTGGTGATTGTTCCAGAGTAAGATTTGGCAGCATGTCCGCAATAAATTCAGAATGATGTGTTACCCGGATATCTAAAGCCGCGTAAGACGCAATTTGCCTATAGTCTTTATCCAATATTGTCGTGCAGTGAGGACAGCAAGATATGATTTTTTTTACGCCTTTTTCTTCAAGTATTCCTATGAGTCGTTCGGCTAGCTGTGAATAAAGGTATTCGTTACCGGCTCTTCGAGCCGGTTCTCCGCAGCAATATTCTTTTGACAATACCCCCCAAGAAATGCTAGTCCTGTCCAAGACCTGTTTCATGGCTGTAGCTACTGCTTGTCCGTGAGTGTCATAACTCAAACCGCAACCCAACCAAAATAGTAATTCTTGTGAGCCGTCAAAAATAGGAAATTGCTTGGCCGAAATCAGTTTTTCGCGCGCGTCGTGGGAGACACCCCATGGATTACCTGGTGAACGTTCCATTGTCGTGAACAACTTGGTTATTTTATCATTTTCAACACGTCCCTCGCTTACAAGACCTCGGCGCAAGTCTAAAATTTTGCTTACATGTTCAATGCCAGTCGGACAGACGGATTCGCATGCTCCGCATGACAAACATTGGAAAAGATCGTTGTCTGCTATCCAACTTTTGCCGCTTTTTGTTTCTTCTGTGCCCGCAACAACTTCTCCATTCTGTAATAATCCTTTTTGCAGGTCCAGGATAATTTTTTTGGGGCTAAGAGAGCCTCCGGAAACATTTGCCGGGCAAACTTGGGTGCAACGCCCGCATTCTACGCAAGCGTTGATATCCAGTACGTCTTTCAAAGACAGGTCTGAAAAATTTACCATTCCCAAGTCATCATCGTTATCGTTTTCGGATAGCGGCCGCATCGCACTTGTTTTTTCGGAACGGAAAAATATCGCTACCGGAGCTAATAATAGATGAAGATGTTTTGACCTTGGGATTATCACAAGCATTGAGAAAAATGAGACTGTGTGAATCCACCAGGTCATTTTCCAAGCGGAACTTTCTACAGGCAGTATGCCCCAATTTATTAGGTATGTGAGCATAAGAATTAAGATTAAAAACGCGACGATGGCAGAAGTTAGCGAAATTTTTCCCAACGGTTTGGGTCTCAAAACGAATCGCCGGAAAGAAAGTCCAATTATGGCAATGATGACTACAAATGCCCATACGGCCGCAAATGCGGGGTACAAACCATCTATCGGTTCAGCCTGCTTGAGGCCGATAACGCCAAGATAAAGGTGTTCCATGCTTACCCACGCGAAAGCAATAAATCCCCACATGACCGCGGCGTGAAGTATACCAACCAGGGGTCTGTTTTTGACAACCCTATATTGGAGAAAAACCTCCAATATTACCCGCCACAACCGTTTCCCTATTTTGTCATGCGGCAGTCCGCAGGATTTATGAGCCCTGCTGAAAAGACGACGGTAAATAGTCCTGCAGAACAAATATAAGCTGATAACGGCTAGACCGATGAATACAATCCTGTCCATTGACCATTTCCTTTGTAAAAGTACAAATTTTACACTAGTTTTAGCACTTGCTTGGTGTACAGTCAATTATCAGATATATTATTAATATATGAGAAAAATTGTAATCATCGTTTTAATTTTAGCCATTGCTGCTGTTGTTTGGTTTTTAATAAAAGATAGTCCATTGTTGCTGCTGTCGAATATAAAAGAGAGCACAAATATTGCCTTAGAGGGTATCAAAAAAGAAATACTAACCCCGCCGCCCTTGAGGGCCATACGCGAATCGGAGCAAGCGTATCTTACTCGTGGAGGAGTTACCAAATGGACCAATATCCACAGGGCAAATGCCGGTTTATTCGCTCTTCTTGAAAATCCACATTTGAATACCGCCGCACGGCTAAAAGTGGAAGATATGTTCAATCGCCAATATTTTGAACACATTTCTCCTACTGGAGACAATATAAGCACACTTTTAGACGGCGTGGGCTACCAATACATAGTGGTAGGTGAGAATTTGGCTCTTGGTAATTATGAAAATGACCAAGCGTTGGTACAGGCATGGATGGACAGCCCCGGACATCGTGCCAATATCTTAAATAACCGTTTTCGTGAGATTGGAGTAGCAGTAATGCAGGGAACATTTGAAGGGCGCAAGACTTGGCTTGCGGTGCAAGCATTTGCAAAACCATTGTCCGCTTGTCTACAAGCTGACGAAACGCTCAAAGCCCAAATAAACATATTTGAATTGCAAATTGCTGAATTAAAAGTTAAAGCCGATGCTATTTTAACAGAACTCGAACAATTAAAAGGAAAAGGTAATCGCGAAGCATATAACCAAAAGGCAAATGAATATAATGCCATCGTCAGCCAGATAAACGGACTCATCGCCCAACTTAAAAGCTTAGTTGACCAATACAATGAGCAAGTGAGGATTTTCAACGCCTGCGTAAATCAATGAAGAATCTCAATAGAAAATTCTGGGGAACAATTTTTATAATTTTGGGCTTAATAATTTTATTAACCCCGTTTACACCCGGTTCAGTTTTGTTGTTAATTGGTTTAGATATGCTTTTTGGTGGCAAATGGTCATGGTGGAATAAAACCAAGAAAAAAATCTCGGCATTCTTAAAAAGTTTTAAAATTTTCAAAAACATAGAGTTATGATACAATAATTTATTATGAATCCCGAACGAGATAGCCATTGCCAATAACAAAGATGAGTTACAATGGCTATCCGGGTGGGATTAATGAAAAGTAACTTATTAATAGGCACGGAAATGATTTACTCAATAAATCATTTCCTGTCTCGTACAGGATGAACGAATATTTTGCCAAAAAAGAGCAAAAAGAAAAAGAAACAGCCATCAGGCAAAAAAATATGAACATTAAAAAACTTCTACGCCGAGGCATTTTTATTGTTGTTTTATTTTTGGCCGTATCGGGGATTTATAAACTAGTAATGCGTGAATCGGCTCCGGTTCCCGGGCAATTTTATGAGGCCCAATCGCGCGAACACATAGACATAGGCGCGACGCATTCCGCTTATAATTCCAATCCGCCCAGCGGCGGTTGGCACTATGCCGCGGCGGTGCAAACGGGAATTTATGATAAAGAATTTCCGGATGAGCAGTTGATACACAACCTTGAACATGGCCATATTTGGTTTGCTTATAAGCCGGATTTAGCGCCGGAACAAATTGAAGCGTTGGCCAAAATCGCCAAGGATTACGGGTTTCGCATTATTATGACTCCGCGTGTGGCCAACGATTCGCCGATTGCCATTGTTGCTTGGGAGCATGTTTTTAAACTTGATAAATTAGACCAGATAACCGAATTGCAAATCCGTTCTTTTGTTAATGCTTATCGCAACATTGCCGGTCTCGAACGCAATGTACCGGATTTCGGTTTCGGTGATTTTCGTTCTAAAAAATAACTTACGTATTCTATGTTAACTAGCAAAATTTGACTTTAAAATCGTATTTTGCTATACTTAATATATTGTAGGTGTGTGTTCTCATAGCCATTTGCTGTAGGGAAACCGTAAGCTGGGCATTAGGGAATAGGTCTTCCTACAGTTAAAATAGTGCGAATTCACTCATTTTCGCAGATTCTTAAGGGAATCCGCGTTCTTTTGTCTATTTGCACGAGTAAATGGCTAAAAAGTTATATGTAGGCAGTTTGTCCTACAGCACGACTGATGACCAGCTGAAACAGCACTTTTCCCAAGCCGGAACAGTGGAATCAGCCGCAGTCATCACCGACAAAATGTCTGGTCGTTCCAAGGGCTTCGGTTTCGTGGAAATGTCCACGGATGAAGAGGCCGCCAAGGCTGTTGAAATGTTCAATGGCCAGGATTTGGATGGCAGACAGATAGTCGTAAATGAAGCCAGACCGATGCAGCCGCGCGCTCCGCGCACTGGCGGGTTTGGTGGCGGTGGCCGTGGCGGATTCGGCGGTGGCCGAGGCGGTTACGGCGGTGGCGGACGCGATTACTAATCGCTTACCCAATCTAAAAACCCCGAAAGGGGTTTTTAGATTGTTGGAGTGGGACAGACTTGAGTGTCAGTATTTTGCGCAGGAGAAAGATGATCCGCCGGATATGGCGTGCGGTCAATAAGTGCGTTTATAATTTTTCCGACTTGCTGCTTGATTATTCCGGAATTTTTTTGGTTCAAGTTGGTTATGTCTTGCAAAATGCCACGTGATTTGTCCAATAAGTCTTTATTCTTGCCGTCCCCAATGTTTTTTTCAAGTTCATCAAAATTAGTTGTCAGTTCTCCCAAGAGACGCGCCTCTTTTGCGGCTGGATTCATTACTTCTATTACCCGTTGTTTCCAAGACGGAATTTCATTAATCAGAAATCCTCCGGTAACAGCGATCGTTAATAGTCCCAGCGCGGCTTTTATTATAAAACCCATAAGTTAATTTTAATTCTTAGCCCAAGATATATTAATTGACTGATGACAACTTTTAGTATAGAATATATATTATAGCTTCATTAAAAATAGGGGGGTGTTGTGAGGGTTTATTTGCTTTTGCTCATTTGGATTTTTTCAGCCGGGTTGGCAAATGCTGTGCCTGATGAGTCAGAAAGAGATAAAAAAATAGATTCTGCCCTTTTTTTCTACTATTCAGGCAAAACCGTGGAAGCCAGAAAAGAAGCGGAAGAACTTCGAGCCGCTTTTCCTAAAGAACCATTTTTTTGCCAATTGTTAGCTGAAATTTTATGGCAAGAATTGTCTAAAGTCCTACCCTCACAATTACGAACTGAAAGTGCGGACATAGACACAGTTCGTAAAAACACGCATGCCCAATATTTGGTGGAAAAGTTTAAAGAAGAAGTATTTGCGGGATTGGCATTAACTCAAGAAAATCTTGCCGGCAATCCGAATGACGTTAAAAATCTTTTCCTTAGGGCAATGATAAAAATCCGTTACGCCGGTTTTATAGCGAAATTTGAGTCTGGCCTGAAATCCTACGCGGAATCTGACCGTGAGACTGCGGAAAGTTTGATAATCCTCAAAAGGACAATGGAACTTGATGGATCATTGTGCTCTGCCAAATACGTCTTTGCTTTAAGCAAGCACCTTCTTAATAAGGCTGCTTACGAGGGGTTTTATAAAAGATGGGCGATTGCCTGGAAATCAAAGACTTATGAGATCTTGGGAGATGACTTTAAACAAGAAGATGTTTTCCGCTGGCTAAGGCAGGCAATGGCTTGCAATTCTGGCTACTGGTGGGCCAAGGACGTTGAAATGGATAAAAAATTTGTTTTTCAGGATATTCTGGTTAAACAGGCCGGACGTATGGATAATGAAGTTTTGCCCGTATTGGAAGAGCTTAATCGAAGGTTTCCTGATAATAAAGAAATTCGCGATAATCTTTTTTTGGTGAGATTACACTTAAAAAGTCAACAATCGGGCTCGCATAAATAAGCGGGCTTTTTATTTATCCTAAAAAATCCTTGCTGTTGATTAAAATTTTGGTATAATTAAAATATGAACACGGTAGAAATTTATACAACCCCATGGTGCGCGTATTGTAAAATGGCCAAGGAATTTTTCAAGAAAAATAATGTAGAGTATACTGAACACGATGTGGCTAACGATATGGCCAAACGCCAGGAGATGTTAGACAAGACCCACCAGATGGGCGTACCCGTCATAATTATAAACGGACAAATTATAATCGGTTTTGACCGTGAAAAAATTAGTGAATCACTCAAGTTAAAATAAAAACCATGTCATATGAATTAAAACCTCTGCCATTTGATAAGGATTTAGAAGGCATTTCCCAAAAAACCAACGAAATCCACCACGGCAAACTTTATAAGGGTTACGTCGACAAAGCCAATGAGGTTGGTGAGGAACTAGTTAAGCTAAGAGGCGAGATTATAGGGGGTACGGCTCCTGGTGGGAATACGTCTTACAGCAAATTAAGAGCGCTGAAGCTTGGTGAGAGTTTTGCCGTCAATGGTATTTATCTGCATGAGTGGTTTTTTGGCGCGCTTGGCGGTGATGGGGACCACAAAAAAGCGCCGGAATTATCGGCGGCAATATCGGATAAGTGGGGCTCGGTTGAAAATTTTCAGAAATACTTCAACGAATGTGCCATGGCTGCGCGCGGCTGGGCAGTGCTAGTTTGGGATTTACATGAGAAAAACCTCAAACAATACAACGGTGACACGCACGACCATGCCGTCTGGGGTTGTATTCCTATCATTGCTTTAGACGTATACGAGCACGCTTATTTCATAGATCATGGTTCAGACCGCAAGGCTTATATTGCCGCATTTTGGAAAAACTTGAATTGGGAAATTACCGAAGAGGCTTATAAAAAAGCCAGGGCTGTGAGTTTTTGAATTTTATAGCCAAGTTTGTAACCAAACCCGTAGATTGTATAATTTTTCAGTGAGCGGTAGGCCATAAGTTAGCGGCATAAAAAAAACAAAAGCCGCGATACTAACGATCAAAAGAGCGATAAAAGCTCTTTTTTTATTTGGCAACCGATCTAATAGATAAACTAAAGCGATTATGGCAAAAATTAAACCGATTAAGTAGTGATACAAAAACATTGCCCGCCTTATACCGACAAAGGGCAATATGTTTAAAAAATATGCGCCAGCAAGCAAAACCGGAATCCGCATTTTGATGATTTTTGATAGTGCTCGTCTAAATATTTGCGCGATTAGGCTGATGATTAAGAAAAACATGGCTATTGTAGATGTCCACCAGATGACAGGATTACCCAGAAAATATATTTTAGATTGTTGGCCGCCGTTTGTCATTTGGACTTTGTCATTTGGACTTTGGTTCCAGTAGTATATGGGCCTAATCATAAACGGCCAGGTGTACCACTTGCTGGAATAGGGGTGGCCTGCAGCCAGACCGGCATTGGACCTATACATTTGAAAATTAAGTTCTTTGAATTTTTCAAAAATATTGAGTGGCTTAAGATCCGGGTTTTTACTGTCTGTGCTTCCGGTAAGAGTTTTGCGGAATGTTGGAGTCATGAAGGCGTCGCCGGGGCCGGATTTGGTTAGAAGTGAAAAATGTAAAGCAAAAATTGAAAAATAAATAACGACTGGCACAAAAAACAAAAATGCCACCCCCCTTATTAAATGTATTAGTTTTTTTTCTGAATTAAGCCAATCAATTAGATAGAGCATGCCGATTATTGCCAAGAAAGAGGCGCCGGTCCATTTAACCGAAATCGCCAATGAGCTCAAAATGCCGCTTAAAAGCAAATACCCCCACTTGTACGACATGCGATGTTGTGCGGGTGGGTGGTAGAAAAAGTAAAATAACAGAGCCGAGAAACCGAATAAAAGCAGTAAAGAATCAAGCAAGATGAACCTCGACTGGACTAACGTGGCGTTTTCTAGAACAACAAGCATTCCGCCTACAAATGCCGCCAGTCGCGACATTCCTAGTTGCAGAATCAGAAAATAGACTACAATTGGCAGGAGCATGCCGGCAATAGTAGGCAAGAGACGTAGCCAGAGATAAGTGTTATCGGGGAATTGCTGGCCGATTTGGGCGAAACTGAAACCCGGCTCAAAACCAGACACATAGCCCACCCCGGAAATCAGAAGCTTGCCTAGCGGAGGGTGAATGTCAAAAAAATATTCATGGGTGAAATATCCCGAGATAAATTTGCCGAAATGCACCTCGTCAAACACCGTTTCCCGCGGCTGGCCGAAAAACAAAAAATGAGTGGCCAGGCTTGTAATTATTAAAATTATAAGATAAACTTTCTTGTATTCAGCCATACATCAATAGTAGCTTAAAAATATGGGAGATGGGAAGCATGGAAGATATTGAAAGCGGGAATCCTGAAGATTTTTGTCCAGAGTGCGGATTGAATTTAGTTGAATGTAGAAGAGAAGAAAAGAAAAATAAACTTTTCGAAGAAAAATATGGTCAACAGCTCGTGTCTATTAGAAAGAGAACCAAAATCAAGCGGGCTTTTATCGGGGCAACAATTGGCATCTTATTTCTTATGGTTTTGGCTCTACTTCTTGGACTCAGTGTGTCCCCACTGTCTGTGTCAACGCTTCCCATTTCTAACGACTTATGGTTGGTTTTTATTCTTTTGTACGCATTTGCCGGTGCTTCAATGTCCTTCAGTTTCCAAGGGTGTTCTAAAGAAGAGGAAGAACTTTGGCAAGATTTTAATACACACCAACCCACAGGCCCATAGCCTGTTTTTTTATTTTTTTCAAACACATGTTATAATTTTCTTATGTTTGATCTGATTATAATCGGTGGGTCTGCCGCCGCTACAACTGCCGGAATCTACGCTGCGAGACGGAATTTGAATTTTAAGATAATCACCAAGGATTTTGGCGGTGAAGTGGCTACATCAGGCGAAATAGCTAATTGGCCGGGGATTATTAAAACAGACGGTATAGCCCTTGCTCAACAGTTCCGCGCGCATCTTGACTCGTATAAGGTTGAGATTGAAGAGGGCGTGGAGGTGGAGAGAATAACCAAAATGCCCGATGGGACATTTTGCATAACCACAAAAACTGGGGCAGGACTCAAAATGGCGGCAGAAAAATTAACCGATAGTCAAGAAGCCCCGAAGGTCAAGTACGACTATACTACAAGGGCCGTCCTTGTAACGACGGGCGTTCATCCACGCGAATTAAATGTGCCTGGCGAAAAAGAATTCCGCAACAAGGGTGTGAGTTACTGCACAACTTGTGATGGGCCGTTATTTAAGGGTAAAATAGTAGCTACAATCGGTGGCGGTAATTCCGCGCTTGAATCAGCTTTGATGCTGGCTGATATTGCCAGCAAGGTTTATGTGATTAACAAGAACCCGGAATTTAAGGGTGATCAAGTCCTAATTGACAATTTGAAAACTAAGCAAAATGTTGAGATAATTTATGATGCCAATACTTCAGAAATTTTGGGCCAAGAATTTGTGACAGGGCTAAAATATACTGACAAAAATGGTGCCGCGCAGGAAATAAAATCTGAAGGTATTTTTATACATATCGGCATGATACCTAATTCCGGTTTAGTCCCGCCGGAAGTAGAAAAAAACAAATTCTACGAGATAGTTGTTAATAAAAACTGCGAAACAAATATCCCCGGTCTTTACGCCGCCGGAGATGTTACTGATGTTCCGTTCAAACAGATAGTTATTGCCGCCGGGCAAGGTTGCGTAGCGCTACTAAGCGCGGTGCAGTATTTAAACAGACAAACATAATCTAGAAAATAGAATCTAGAATCAAATTCTACTTTCTACTTTCTACTTTCTACTTGGTATATCTCGGTGCCGATCATCGTGGATATGAGTTAAAAGAAAAGATTAAGTCTTGCCTTTCGGATTGGGGATATGAGTTTGAAGATGCAGGATCTTTTAAATATGACAAAGATGACGATTATCCGGATTTTTCAAAATCAGTCGGAGAAAAGGTAACCCTTCGACTAGCTCAGGGTCAAGACGCTAAAGGCATCTTGATTTGCGGGTCCGGAATTGGGGTCGCGATTGCGGCTAATAAAATCAAAGGCGTGCGTGCCGGTACGGCTTCAAGCGCCGAGCAAGTAAAAGCTTCGGTAAAGGATGAGGACCTCAATGTGTTAGCGGTATCGGCAGATTATATCAATGAAGAATTGACCAAAGAAATAGTGAAAACATTTTTAGAAACTAAATTTTCTGGCGAGGAGAGACATATCAGAAGGGTAAATAAAATAAAAGACTTAGAAAAATAATGGCAAAAATTTTTGTAACAAGACCAATTCCGGAAGTCGGCCTTAAAACACTACGTGACAAGGGTTACGATATCGTCGTTAATGAAGCGGCAAGAGAAAGAGCGGCGACCAAAGAAGAGATGGTTGCCGCCTTTCGGCAAGCTCAGAGCGAAGGGAAACCCTTTGATGCCTTACTTTCAATTTTAACCGACCAGGTTACTGCCGAAGTAATGGATGTCGGCTTGCCCACGCTAAAAATAATCGCCAACTATGCGGTCGGTTTTGATAATATTGATCTTGAAGCCGCAAAACAGCGAGGGATTATGGTAACAAACACACCCGGTGTATTGACTGATACTGTCGCCGAACACACTTTTGCATTAATGCTTGCAATTGCCCACCGTATTGCCGAAGCTGATAGGTTTTCGCGTGACGGTAAATATAGTGCTTGGGGGCCGGAATTGTTACTTGGCACAGATGTTTCCGGTAAAACTCTTGGAGTGCTTGGTTTGGGCCGCATCGGTTCTCGCGTTGCCCACCATGCTGTTAAGGGATTTGACATGAAAGTTTTATACTATGACCCTAACCAGAATTCCGATTTTGAAAAAGAATACGGTGCGGTTTATGTTGCTAGCGTTGATGACCTCTTGCCTCAATGCGATTTTGTATCAATTCACGTACCTCTTTTAGATTCAACACATCACCTCATAAACGAAGAGCGGTTAAAAAAAATTAAACAATCTGCTTATTTGATCAATACTTCACGCGGGCCAATAATTGATGAAAAAGCGCTTGCCCTAAGCTTGTCGAAAGGTTTGATTCGCGGGGCCGCAATTGACGTTTTTGAACATGAGCCTGAAATTACGTCTGAACTTAAAGAACTTGATAATGTAATATTAACGCCGCACATTGCCTCAGCAACCAAAGAAACTCGCGATAAGATGTCAAAACTTGCAGCAGACAATATAATAGAGGCGTTGGAAGGCAGGACGCCGCCTAATTTAGTTAAATGATTGAAATCATACCGGCAATTCTTGTAAAAAACAGGGAGGAACTGCTGGAAAAAATTGCAGCGATGGAGGCACATGCCGAAAGGGTTCATCTTGATATTGCCGATGGCATTTTTGTTCCAAACATGACCATACTAGGTTTTGAAGAAATGGAGTCGCTTGATACTAATTTAAAATTTGAGGTGCATCTTATGGTCTCTAAACCGGAAAACCACATAGTGCGTTGGCTTGAAACTCCGGCTGACAAGTTCATTTTTCATATTGAAGCGACAAACAAGTCTCAAGAAGTCATTGATGCCGTAAAGGAAGCAGACAAAACTATTGGCATTGCCCTAAATCCGCAAACCCCAATTGCTAAAATCGAACCTTTTATTGATCAAATTGATTTTGTACATTTTATGACTGTTGAGCCGGGATTCTATGGCGGCAAGTTCGTAGATACTGTGATAGACAAAATTAAAGATTTTCACTTTTATTATCCCGACAAGACAGTTGAAGTAGACGGGGGAATAACGCCTGAAACAGCACCCAAATTGATTGAAGCGGGTGTGAATATGTTTGTGGTGGGAAGTTATATTTGGGAAGGCAAAGATCAAGCCGAAGCTATAAAAAAACTAAAAGAAATAACAAAATAATAAAATGTTTAATTCTAAATATAATGTTGTAGTGGTAGGTTCGGCCACACGCGATGTTTTCCTGAAAATGGAAAATGTTGAGGTGAGGAAACATGCCGATTCTCCAACTGGCGTTGAACAATGTTTTTCGCTTGGTTCCAAACTCGAAGTAAAAGAAATTATTTTTACTACTGGCGGTGGCGGGACTAATGCCGCGGTTACCTTTGGAAGACAGGGATTAAAAACTGCCTGTGTTGGCGTTGTAGGCAACGACATGGCAGGAGAGGAAATTTTGACTGAATTAAAAAAAGAAAAAGTTGGGCCAATTTTTCAAAAACATGCCGATGGTTTTACCGCTTATTCAACAATACTTGTCCACCCTGACGCAGAACGCACCATACTAAGTTACAAAGGCGAGGGCCAGCATTTTAATGTTAAGGAAATACCCTTTAGTAGGCTCAGGGCAGACTGGTTTTATATTGATTCTTTGGGCGGGCATTATGACCTCTTTGGTGCTTTAGTTAATCATGCTGTCAAAAATAAAATTAAAATTGCTTGTAATCCTGGCGGTAAAGAACTAGAACATGGTTTTGAAAAATTAGAACCGTTTTTGAAACATATTGATATTTTTGCAGTCAATAAAGAAGAAGGCGCACAACTGGTTGGCACAAATCCCGATGATATAACGGAAACATTTAATAGGTTGGCCAAGACCTGTTGCGGCATGATTATACTGACTGATGGACATAACGGTTCCAAAGTATTTAAAAGTAGTGTTACATATAGTGCGGGAGTGCCTGATTCGCCGGTTGTTGAACGCACGGGGGCGGGGGATGCTTTTAATTCTGGGTTTGTGGCAGAATATATGCGAAGCGGGGACATCAAAAAGGCGATGCAGTTTGCTACGGCCAATTCGTCATCGGTTGTTACGAAAGTGGGGAGCAAAGAGGGGATTCTTAAAAAAGATGATTGGGGCCCATGGCCGTTGGTTGAAATAAAAATATCATAAATTCGTTTCAAGGATGTAGTAAGACACTTTACCTACCGGCTACGCGGACTCTTTTTGTTCAATCCACCCTGCTGGGATTTTTCACAAAAAGTGTCCGCCTACGCCGGTAAATAACATCCTCTCCTTAGCAATTATAAAAGTGATAAAAATTGCTGATTGGTATCGGCTTCTAGTAATTTGAAACAAGTTTATGATATTTAAAAGAAACGGCCTTGGGCCTTGGGAATAATAATTGGAAGAGAATTTTTTAAAATAAAAAAGCCTGGGGTGCGTTACCCCAGGCTACGGCCAGTTCTCTAGGCGGAACTGACAAGGACCGTTTTAACACCCCTCTATGTCGGTTTCTCTGGAACGGGGCTTCCCAAAGATCGTCCGGTAGCTGTTGCCCTTACAATCGAGAACCCGCCGGATCGGTCTCCGAAACTTGCAGGCAGCACTTTACTTGAAAGTAACTGCAGTATCGGGTGCACCCAACACTTAAACTTCCAAATGAGCTACTGCCAGCTTGATGCGAACCTCCCCGAATGACTTACTTGGATCACCGCAACAAAGGCGGGAATGTAGGGGCGGTGTTCGCAGATTTGGTAAAAGAGCCGGGCTTAGAAATGGAGATCGGTTTCAAATCCCTACTGCCCGGAGACACGTGTAAAGATAGACAGAGGGAAATTAACGTGACACCGAAAGTATGGTGTCGGTTGAGGGTTATCCCACAACCTCACCTCTTCATCTCTAAGCCTTACCTTAAGTATAGCAAAGTTGCCTTGTGTTTGTCAAGTTTTAAAAGTAAAAATGCTAAAAAAACGTTGAAAAATAAGAATTATTAACACATGTCAGAAGTCCATACAAAACTTGCTCGCATATTACGTACCCCACCGGAGGTGCTTTTAGATTTGGAGCAAAAGATGAATAAACTGACTGGTAAAAGTGGTGTTATGGAACGAATAGCCGAGGAAAATACGATTTTAACCAGGAGAACATTGGAAGAATTGGGATTATCGTTGGGTTCATGCAGTACTGGGGATGTTTATAATATTCTTATCAAACGGCTAACCCACATGGATGAACACTTGTATAATTTTTTGGGTAAACCAGATCTTTCAAAAACCGCGTTGGTTTGTGCAAAAATTTGCGAAACAGCTTTTGCTCTCAACAAGCCGAAACCCGGGTTCTTCATTAAAAAAGAAAAAGCAATCCAGATGCTCGAAAAGTTTACGCCGCAAAATCTTCTTAACCATTTTGGTTATGGGACTGTTGCTGAATTAGTTAAGAAACAGGGTTTTGAGCAGGTTTTTAGCGCGCTCCGTTTTGCTCAAGATGAGGCTTGGATGCATAAGTTTTTTGATGAAGCATATAATGAATTAACTGCCGGTGATTTTGAAGAACGTGAAGTGGAATTGAGGGTCCTTGAGCCGCAATGGTTAGATGTTGCCGAAAAATTTCTGGAGAAAAAATATCACAACGTTAGCCATCTCAAAGAATTGGGGATTATTTTTGTAATACCACTCAAAATTGATACTCCCGGTGAAACCTTAAGACTTTTCACTCTTATTCTTCACTATTTAAACGAAGTGCCATTTTATTCTAAATTATTCAGGAAATTTTCCAGCGAGGCCGATTTTACCATTAAATTAAAATCGCTTTTGCGCGGTGATGTAAGTGAGGCGCCATTACCGAACGAAAATAGTTTGCGAATAGTGCAAAGATATCTGGCAAAAGATGACCCAAATGACTTTCGTCTTTTGGAGCCGCATTTTAACCCTGAAGCGGAACATTGGTATAAAGCCGAAGGAGATTTGGGTAAAATTGGCACATTTCTTGGTGCTGGGGGCAAAGCATTTGGCTATTGGCAGGGATTAGATTTTGTTGGTGACTTTTTTTCTGATGGTATTAGTGGTAAAACAGATGAGGAATTGATAAGTTTTGACTTGATAGATTTGGTGATGTCATTGGTCAAAAAAGGCGAGATAAAATATCTTTATCACCAGCAGGAGGCTTTATGGAATAAAATTTTCATTGAATATCTAGGACGTGATAAGATTGAGGAGTTGGTAGAAAAAAATATAATAGAAGGATTTATCCCGTTAGAAGTCGCCCTGACGGGTTCGCGGTCGTAGCTAGCAAATAATTTAAAGTTTTGTTGTGTAAATTGTAATTTGTGTGCAAAGCTGCATAGCAGCGACTTCTAACGGGATGAATGACGAAAAACAAAGGACTTGCCCTGAGGAGTAAGCAATATAAAATACATGAAGACTCTAAAACAATATTTTCAAGAAGCAATGGCAGACCAGTGGGCGCTGGGGCATTTTAATTTTTCCACGGCGGATCAGCTTAAGGCGTTTGTTGAGGCAGCGACGGAAATGAAATCACCGATTATGGTCGGAACTTCAGAGGGCGAAGCTGATTTTATTGGACGAGAACAGGCTGTGGCTTTAGTGGAATCGTATCAGAAAGAAGGCCACGCGGTTTTTTTGAACTCTGACCATCATAAAAGCTGGGAAACTGCCAAAGCCGCCATTGACAGTGGTTACGATACGGTATTAATAGATGCATCCAAGCTGAAACTTGAAGAAAACATAGAGCTTACTAAAAAAGTTAAAGAATACGCCAAATCAATCAATTCCGAAATTGCGGTGGAGGGCGAGCTTGGCTATCTGCGGGGAAGCTCTGAAGTACAAACCGCGATTGAAATAAGTCCTTTCGATTATACACAACCCGAACAAGCGCAGGATTTTGTTACACTTACTGGAGTTGATCGTCTAGCCGTAGTTTTTGGCAATATTCACGGCATTGTTACAGAGCAGGAAGAGCATTTGGACATAGAACATCTTAAAAAAATTACTCAAGTCGTTCCAGAAGTACCGCTGGTATTGCATGGCGCCTCTGGTTTACCTGTTGAAGAAATAAAAATGGCGATACAAAATGGCATCGCCAATGTTCATATTAACACTGAACTTCGCGTAGCTTATCGTGACACCCTGCATGAAGAACTTGAAAAAGAACCCACCCAAACCACGCCCTATAAATACCTCAAGCCATCTTATGAAGAGATGAAGAGAATGATTAAAAAATATCTGGAACTCTTCGGGTCCGTGGGAAAAATCTAATCCCGCTCAACCCCTATCACGAAATCAACATTCGGCTTTGACAAATATAACTCGCTCGCAACGCGGAATCCTTCCGAGCTTTCCTCAACCTTAGTTTGCGCAAGCGCAAACTAACCCCGCTTTAGGGCCGGGCTTACGGGTTTGCGGTCTCGGCTTTCCGCTGCTCGCTCGCCTTATTTGTTACCAAAGCCTGCCATGAATGATTTCTTAGACAGGGGTTTCGCTTGGCTGATTTACAAAAGGCACTATAGCTCGCTTATATTTCCAGGAACAAAAAATAAAAAATTTGATGGCATGGCTATTTACAAATCTAGGAGATTACCGTATAATGATTTAGTTAGTGTTTTTTCACAATTGGAGGCCCAGAATGACCGGAAAGAAGCATGTTGTTGTCATTTGTGGTTATGGTTGTCATTTAGATACTCCATTAAGATCATATCTTGATCGTATTGTAAGATTTATTCAAAAAAATAAACCTTATGCCATAGTTTTCTGTGGTGGTTATACTCAAAAGAAAACTTCTCCTAATGTTTCTGAAGCTGATTTAATGCACGATTATGTTAAAAGTAAAATCGGTTTAGAAGTAGTAATGCTCGAAACAAATTCCTACACTACTTTTAAAAATATTCAAAAAGCATCAGAGCATATGGATTTTCATGGCTTCCCAGACACTATTAGGATTACGATTTTTTGTGAGGCAACTCGAGCAGCGAATGTCATAATGCTGGCTCGATATTTCTTGATGAGTTTTGTAGATAGCATTGATGATATAACTGTAGAAACGGCCAACTGGGAACGTGCTGATACATTTAAACAAGCACGTAATTTAATTTATAATAAACTAGCTCTCAAATTTCCATTTCTTGGTCTGGCAGAGCGCGAACATCGTTACCGCATCCATCGTTCCAATAGTATCTAGCCGAAATAATCGGCTTTTTTATTAATTAAAATCCCCCTAGCGGGGGATGATTTTGATGAGGGGTTCGTAAAGTTTGGTATTGTTTCAGATTTTTATCTCTACGACATCGCCATCTTGAATAATGTAATCCCTGCCGACAGTATGAATTTTACCGGTTTGGCGTGCGTTACTCCATGAACCTGCGGCAAGCAAATTTTGCCAGTTTATTACATCGGCTCGGATAAATAATTGCTCAAAGTCGGTATGGATTGCCCGTGCCGCCTGTGGTATCGCGGTGCCGGCTTGGCAAGTCCAGGCACGTGTCTCATCTTCGCCGGTTGTTAAAAAAGTAATTAATCCAAGAGTGTGGTAGGCATTTTTAATCAACTCATCCAGGCGGCTTTCTTTTAGCCCAACTTCTTCTAAAAATATTTTTTGTTCTTCAGGTGCGGATTCTGAAAGCAATAACTCAAAAGTGCTGGTCAATACCACGTAATCGTTATCGCCTATTACTTTTTTGAGTTTTTCGTCGGGCTTGCCCTCCGAAGTTTTAACGAAGGATGGTTGCCACCCGTTCTTCAGTTGTTTTTCAGAAGCATTAAGCACATAAATAAATTTTTTGTTTGTCAGCAGAGTTAGCTCGCGGGCTGTTTCTTTTTCTTTATCTTCAAGCGTGATATTTACTGCCAATATTCCCGATTCCAGGCCTAATTTTAATTTTCGCAAAGCCGATGTTTCAATAACCGTTTCAGGGGCGTTTGTTTTTGTTTTGTCCAGACGCTTATTGACCGTTTCCAAGTCGGCAAGCATTAGTTCGGTATTTATAATTTCTATATCGTTAGTCGGATCTATTTTTTTGTGAACATGGGTTATTTTTTCATCTTCAAAAACCCTTACCACTTCGGCAATGGCGTCTACTTCGCGTATATTGGCAAGGAACTTGTTGCCTAAGCCTTCTCCGGCAGCTGCGCCTTTTACAAGTCCGGCGATATCTATGAACTCAATTGCTGTCGGCACGATTTTTGCTGAATGGGACATTTTAGCCAATAATTCAAGTCGTTCATCGGGTACGCCAACCACACCCACGTTTGGATCAATTGTGGTAAAAGGGTAGTTATGTATGTCAACCTGTTTTTTAGTCAGCGCCTTAAAGAGTGTGCTTTTGCCCACGTTTGGAAGGCCGACTATTCCAATAGATAGCATATTTATAAAAGACTGCTTAATTCCCAAACATTGCTTGCTCCGAGAGTAAGGATAATGCTTGGGTTTTTTATTTTGGTTTTAAGGAATTTTACAGCCGTGACAATATCTGGCTTATAAACAACATTCAACGAATTTATTTTTTTAACTAAGTCTCGTGAATTAACTTTGCCTTCAGTTTCACGTTTGGATGCATATATATCAAGTATGACGGTTTTGTCGGACTTGGTAAAACACTTGGAAAAGTTATCAAACAAGGCTTCGGTTCTTGAAAATGTGTGTGGCTGAAAGACAGTCCAAAGAGTTTTATCGGGGTAGGCGGTTTTAATCGTGGCGATTGTGGCTTTAATTTCAGTTGGATGGTGGCCGTAATCATCAATCACGACGCAGGCATTCCCGTTAATGTTAATTTTTTTAACAATCTCAAGCCGTCTTTTTGTGCCAGTGAAATTTGTAATGGCATTTTTTATTGTTTTATTATTAATACCCAAATGAGTGGCACAGACAATTGCCGCTGTCAGATTCAAACTGTTGTGGTTGCCGATCAATTGAGAATCAAACCGGCCGATGCCATTAACCGCAAACCCCATTCTGTTGGATAATATTTCCAGTACTTTTATTTTAAAATCTGCCTGATCTGAGAAGCCGTAGCTTATTTTTTTGCATTTGGCAAGGCGGGCGACATCACGACAATTTTTGTCATCCGCGCAGTAAATCAGTAGGCCAGTGCGGGGGATTCTTTTGATAAAATTTTTAAATGCCAACTTGTAATGTGCCGGGGTTTTGAAATAATCTGGATGGTCGTAATCAATATTTGTAAGAATTACGGTTTGAGGATAAAAATATTCAAACTTATTTTGATACTCATCGGCTTCAAAAATCAGGAGCTTCGGTCTGCACGCTTTATATTTAAGCAATTGGGGCACAATTGAACCCACATTTATAATTGGCCTATAGGCTGTTTTGCTAAGTAGGAAGCCCAAAGTTCCGGAAGTCGTTGTTTTGCCGTGGCTTCCACAAACGGCAACCGACGGCAATTGTTTTGTTAAAAGACCGATTGCTTGAGGGTAGATAAGTATGGGTAACTTGCGCTTTTCCGCTTCTTTAACTTCAACATTTTTGTTATTATATGCCGTAGAGACGACGACCAAATCAGTATTGTCTGGGATATTGTTTGCAGAAAAAGGTGATAAAAATTTTATTTTTTGGCGTTTTAGCAATTTATCCGTAAAAAAAGATTCGGCACAATCAGAGCCGATAACCTCGATACCCATATGCTTGAAGTTTACAGCCAAGGCAGACATTCCCGTGCCCTTTATGCCAATCATATAGATGTGTTTGAATTTTCTAAATAGCATGTCCCTCCAAAGAATAAACGAAAAGTACAAAAAAGTGAAACTGGTTATTTTTGATTTGGACGGAACCCTTACGGAAAGTAAGTCGGACATGGATTCAGAAATGGCGGAATTGCTTGAAAAATTGCTTGATAAAAAATTGGTGGCAATAATTGGAGGAGGCAAGTACGAGATGTTTCAAAAACAGCTTCTGTCAAAACTAAATATCACAGGCGATAAATTGATAAATCTTTTTTTATTCCCTACTACCGCTACCTCTTTTTATAAATATGATACCGGTGATTGGCGACAAGTTTATGTGTTGAGTTTTTCCGAAGAAGAAAAGAAAAAAATATTTGACGCTTTTGATAAAGTATTTGCTGAACTTAACTACCACCCCGAAGATGTGTACCAGAAAGTTGTGGAAGACAGAGGATCCGAAATAACTTTTTCAGCTCTTGGTCAAAATGCCCCATTAGACATTAAAAAAGAGTGGAAAGAGGAACAGGGCGAACTAAAACTTAAAATAGCCGAAATGCTACAGAGTTATCTGCCGGATTTTGAAGTAAGGGCGGCGGGATATACCTCAATTGACGTAACACGCAAGGGAATTGACAAGGAATACGGTATTAAGCAAATAAAAAAACATCTCGGAATTGAATTTGGCGAGATGTTGTTTGTGGGCGATGCTCTTTTCCCTGGCGGGAATGATTATGCCGCTTCCCGTACTGGCGTTGATTGTTTCAAGGTTAAGGGACCACAAGATACAAAAACTTTAATTAAAAACCTTCTCAAAATGTTCTAGTCCGCCAACGGATAATGTTTGTGGGTTTTGGCTAATAATTTGCCGCAAATTAAAGCGGTTGGAATTGATAAGAAAAACCAAATAAATAAAACCAACAACACCGTTTCCATGTTTAGAGTCCCATCCTTTCTTTGACTTCTGCCAAAGTGCTAGATGCTATTATTTTAGCACGTTCTTCAGATTCTTGCAAGATCCTCTCAACATAAGCCGAATTATTTTCTAGCTCTTTGCGTTTCTGTTGAAACGG
Organism: Candidatus Yanofskybacteria bacterium; assembly: GCA_016181175.1. NCBI lineage: Bacteria > Candidatus Yanofskyibacteriota > Candidatus Yanofskyibacteriota bacterium. Next base: position 112,813 of record JACOZV010000002.1, on the reverse strand, counting down.
CTTAAGGAAATTTACTACAACTTCGGCAAGGTCATTTTTAAATTCGGCATAGGTTTTGTCTCCGTACTTTTTCTCAATCTCACTAATACTGTTTTGAGATAGCAAATGGTAAACAGTAATTAAATTAGAAATTGCCGGTTTTTTACTCGGGTCAAAAATAACCTCGTGGCCGGAATCGGTTACGGCTTTTTTTATTTTTTCATGAATTGTGTCTGCTGAATCATTTAGAGCAATGCCTTCGTCACCTGATTTAGACATCTTTTTGGTTGGGTCTTGAAGCGATTTAATACGCTCGCCCTCAGCTTTGTGTGATTTAACCGGTTCAAAAGTTTCACCAAACATATGATTAAACTTTTTTGCTATTTCATTTGTTATGTCTATGTGGGCTTTTTGATCATCTCCAATCGGCACAAGATTTGATTTATAAACTAAAATATCCGCGGCCATCAGTACCGGATATGCAAGAAGTCCCAAATGATTATATTTACTATCAGTTTCTGCCAGTTTTTCTTTGTATGTCGGCAAACGTTCCAGCCAGCCGATGGGAGTAATTGTATTAAAAATCCAAGCAAGTTCAGTATGCTGCGGAATGTGCGACTGAAGGACGAGTAGTGATTTATCGGGGTCTAGACCCGCGGCAAGAAAATCCAAAACAGCATCCATTGTTTGTTGATGATAAGTTTTCGGGTCAAACGGGGTAGTAATGCCATGGTAGTCTACTACTGCAAAAATTGCTCGCTCGGTTTCAGGTGAATTTTGTAGTTCCAGCCAATTTTTTATTGCCCCAAGATAATTGCCCAGATGTAGTTTGCCTAAGGGACGGATTCCGGAGAAGATTCTATTTGACATATTATATAGTTAGTAGTAGTTTATGAGTCGGATCTTTTTCAGGTTATTTTAGGATATTTAGATGGATCAACAGACTGGCCAACCAGATCAATTCCAGCAATTTCAATACCCGTATTTTAAATGCGAAATTCCTGGTTGCGACTCGCCGATTATTGTAACTTGCATGTGTCCCAGAAGGTGTTCAATATGTGAGGACGGACATAAATTCCATTGGAGAATGAGACATGGCTTACGTTTCCATGATATACATAAGGGCTGGGGTGAACATGCCGATTCAAATAATTGTTGTAAATTAAATGAACAGTCTGATTCAGCGCAATCAAACTGATTATAACTTTTATTTCATATTTTGAGAATATCTGTCCCAAAAACACCGCTTTTTCAAGCGGTTTTTTTAAATTTCAATTACCACCGGTAAAACCATTGGCCGTCTCTCGGTTTTTTGGAACAAGAAAAGCCCAACCTCGTCTCTTATTAAATCTTTAAGATCTACCCAATTAATTGGGCGCATGGTTTTACGTTCTACGATAAATCTTACCTTTTTGCGGACCTGCATCAAAAGTTCCTTGTTTTCTTTTAGATAAACAAATCCGCGTGAAATAATGTCGGGACTGCCCCTGACGCGGCCAGTTTTAGAATCAATAAGGGCCACGATCACAAACATTCCGTCCTCTGCTAATACCTGTCTGTCGCGCAAAACGACATTGCCGATGTCCCCGATACCAAGACCGTCTACCATAATACTGTCTGAAGGAACTGTTTTTTTATCAAACCACCAGTTAATTGGTATCTTGCGATCAATAAACTTGGGGTCCAGAATATGAATTATGGAACCGTTGTCAGCTATTATTGTGTTTTCTTCTTTTATTCCTTCTTTTTGTCCCAAAAAACCGTTATTAACCATCATTGAATATTGACCATGAATCGGCATCAGGGTCTTGGGCCTTATTAGACTCATCATCTGCCTCAAATCGTCGCGGTAAGCATGTCCGCTGGCATGGATATCCATCATGTTATAGTCATAGACCCTGGCGCCCATGCGATAAAGCAAGTCCTTTAGCCGCTGCACAGTCCTTTCATTTCCAGGGATCACAGATGACGAAAATATAATCGCATCTTTTTTTTGCAACCTAACATAGCGATGTTCGCCGGAAGCAATACGCATCAAAACAGCGCGGTCTTCTCCTTGCGCGCCGGTGCCAACAAGTGTGATTTTGGAACGCGGATATCTGTCTATTTCCGAAATATGTATCTGGGTTTCTTTCTTAATCTTAATCTGATTAAATTCCTTGGCTATTTCAACATTACTTTTCAAACTAAAACCATCAAATATAACTTTGCGGCCGTATTTTTCCGATAACGTTACCAACTGCTGGATTCGATTAATGATTGAAGAAAAGGTAGCGGCGACAATCATACCACCGCCGCTTGATTCAATGAAAATTTTCTCTAAATTTTCCTGAATTATGCTTTCAGAAATTGATTTGCCGTCTTTTTCAGCGCCGGTTGAATCAATCATCAAAGTTGAAACCCCACGGTCACCGATACTTTTAATAAAATTCAAATCGGCCGGTTCTTCATTGAGTGGCTGGGGGTCAAATTTAAAATCAGCAGTGTGGACAATCCGACCTGCTGGTGTAGTGATGATGAGCGCCGTATCGTCGGGAATGTTATGATTGACATGAAAAAATTCAACCTCAAATTCACCCAAATGAATTATTTCTCCTGGGTGGACAAGGTTTATGTCCAGTTCTGGAAGGTGAGGGAATTCCTGATGGCGCTTAATAGCTAGTCCGCGCGTAAGATTTGCCGCATAGATTGTGGGATTACCAAGCCGTGTAATCAGGTATGGCAAGCCGCCAATGTGGTCCATGTGGCCGTGTGTTAATACTATTCCTTTTATCCTGTCTTGCTTACCGTCCAAGTAGGCAATATTCGGTAAGGTATAATCAATACCCGGCATATCTTCTTCCGGAAAACCAAAACCAACATCTATTATCATGATGTCATTTTTATATTCCAGTACGCACATATTGCGGCCAACCTCGCCAAGGCCGCCCAAGGGAATTATCTTGACAGTTTCATCCGGTGAACCAGCGCTTTCCTGACGTTGTGGACGTTCAATAGGCGCAAGGCGTCTGGAACGCGGCAAGTCCCTCCGATCCTTGTATCGTGGAGCTCTGCTGCGCCTAGGCCTCACTCGTTGAGATTCTGACCTTTGTGTACCCGTTTGCTTATCGGTTTGAGTTTTTACTGATGTTAATTGTGTTATATTTTCTTCACTCATTTTTTAAAGACTTCTATTTAATTAAACTTTTATTCCAAAATATTTGTTCCACTTTACGCACCGGCTTGCTATTTTTAGTCCCGTAAGTCCAATGATGCACTATCGGTTGGTGTTTTTCGTAACTACTGCTTATGACCCGTTTATTACCTATATAAAATCCGATGTGCTTGTGAAAATTTCCGTTCTTGACTTTTTTGGCCTCCCAAACAATTACCGTGCCCACTCTCGGCTTTGCAGTTTGAATCCAGCCTGATTTTTGAAGATCGGCCACAGTTCCAGAAACAGTGGTATGCATATCGGAAATTAATTTAAAAAGATAAAGAATTGAGGAAACAAATTTTGCGCATGACAGATTACCGTCTTCAAGAACGTCTACTGTTTTACTGCCAATTTTACAATAAAAATTACGAAATAAATTTGAACCGATACTGTTTTTGACAGTTTTGATGTAAGAATCAAATAAAACTATTTTGGGTTTTTCTTGTTTTTTCAAAAAGTTATTGTGCTCGGAGGGAGATTTGAACTCCCACGGACTTGCGTCCATTAGCTCCTGAAGCTAACGTGTCTGCCAATTCCACCACCCGAGCTTGAGTGGTTAAATTAAAAAGATTAAAAACCATGTAATTTAGCACATTGAGCCAAAATGACGAGTTTCTAAATATGAAATTTCATTATAGCAAAACTAGCAACCGTAGTCAATAGTTTCGTAGTTTATTGCTAGTTGCTAGTTACTTCCTTAAGATTCTTTTTGTTTCTATATACCATTTATTAATCGTATCAAAACGATCAGAGGGTACAGAAATTAATTTTGTTTCATTTCCTTTTATCTTGGTAGGTTGCGCGTATAGATAATCCGGGCTGTAAAGGAATATTACAGGGACATCATTGACCACAATTTTTTGAAAATCATCATATTTTGACAAGCGCTCGGAATCATCAAGAATTTGTCTGGCTTCTTCCAGCAACTTATCGGCATCCTTATTGTCATATAACGCTAAGTTAAGCCCTGGATCTCGTTTTTGCGAAGAATGCCAAAAGCTAAAAGGGTCAGGATCCAGTGACAAAACTTCCCCAAAAAGCAATGCGTCGTATTCACGGCTCTTTATTGCTTGCTGAAGCTCTGGCAACGGCAAAATTTCCAATAAAACCTGCACGCCAGCGACTTCCCATTGTTTTTTAATTTCATTTCCAACAGCAATAAGCTCTGGCCAATCAGATGTGGTCAGTTTAATTTCCAATTTTGTCGGTTCCCCCGGACTTTCTTTTTTGTTTTTTGGCGGGGGAGGGGATTTTTCCCGAATATTAATATCAGCTGAAGAACTGGCGGGATATTTCCACCCCGCATCTTCTAAAATTTTATTAGCCGTCTCTAGATTAAAATCATATTTTGTTATGCTATCGGGTATGTTAACAATGCCGGGAAGCACTGGTGAATTGATGGCCATGCCGTTATTTTCCAGTATGTTTTCTAGAAGTTTTTCCTTGTCGGTCATGTAGCTTAAAGCAAGCCGCAAATTTTTATCAGTTAGCAATTTACTTCGATTCTGATTAAAAAATATCGCAAAATATCTTGGCAATTGAAGTTTTCTAATTTTTAACTGACCTAGAAATCTGATTGAATTTAATTTTTGCGGCGAAAGAAAGCCCAAACCCTCAACCTCTCCATTGCCGTATGCGACTAAAAGTTGTTCATCAGATTGATAAAATTTAAAAGTAATTCTGGATATATACGGTCTGCCGACATAATATTTTTCGAATGGAGCTAATTCAAAATATATAATATTACCAGAACTGTCTCGCCTAATCTTATAAAATTTGTACGGTCCTGAACCAATGGGTTTTATATTAAAATCCGACAAACTAAAATTGACTGGTTTTACATTTTCCCAGATATGTTTTGGCAAAATTCCCAGTGTGGTGTTGTTTAAAAATTGGGCATATTTATTTTTTAATTTGAAAACTACCGTTTGATCGTCCACCTTGCTTACTTCAATCCCTTGCCAGATGATTCTTTGTGAACTGCCGTAATCAGCGTTTTGCGCGGTGAGGATTGTGAATACTACATCATCAGATGTAAGAGGTTTGCCATCATGCCACTTGAGGTTGTCACGTAATTTAAAAGTATAAGTCAGTCCGTCTGTAGATATTTCATAAGATTGTGCGAGTCCATTCTCAATTTTTCCTTGGCCGTCATAACGCATTAAGCCGTCAAAAACCAAACTGACCAAGTCTCTATCTGCGTCATTGTTTTGGGCAAGAAGCGGATTAAGATACTTGAGCACACCTATAATACCCTCGGTCAGACTACCGCCAAAAGACGGAACTGGTTTTGTAAAATGATAAAATGCAGCTAGGGGCATAGCCACTAGAGACCCTATTGTAATTACAAACAAAACAAGAATAATTTTTCTTTCTTTTGGAGAAAGTACTTTGGGTAAATGCCTGAGCTGTTTTCTAGAAGGCAAAATGGAGTATAACCACTCTTTTGGCCAACTCATTCTGTTCGATAGTTTTTTGTCTTTTTCCTTCTTTGGAGACACGAAAAAATTATCTAATTGGTTATAGTCGTTAATTGGGTTAACGGTTTTGTGACAAGGTCTGGGTTAAATAAAAAAATAGTTCCCGCAACTCAGCACAAAAACTCGATTTAGAGCAATAGCCTAGCTATTGAAACACCAAAAAATAAAATAGCGACAATAATTGTTGAAGCAAAAAGTGTTTTTTCTATACCTCTGCGCGTGGAATAAACGCTTCCCTCACCGCCAAAAGCGCCGGAGAGACCGGTACCGCGCTGTTGTAATAATATTGCCGCAATTAAGAGAACGGCGAGAATCAGTTGAATAATGGTAATTAGCATTTATGAATTTACTACTTTAGCCAATGAGCTATGAAATTTACTGCCGCTACGACTATCGTGGCCCACAATAGGGAAACGTAACTTTCTATAATTATATAGCCTGTGAGTTGTGCTGTCAGCCAAAGTATTATGGCATTTATTACAATCAAGAATAGTCCCAGTGAAATAACAATCAAAGGGAAAGTTATTACTTTTAATATCGGTCTAACAATTAAATTAAGAATGCCAAGCGTAATTCCGGCTATTAAATATGCTTGCCAGCCGTCAATTACACCAAAACCGCTTACCCAGAGATTGGCTAAATACAGACCCAGTATATTAGCAAAAAGCCTTATAAAAATAGCCATATTAAGGCAATTACCAGTATAGCATCGTACCATTCATATGCAAACCTTGACTTTTTATTTGTTTAGGAGTATAATATACGTATAGGCTGAAAGTTTCCGGCCTAGCGAAACATTGTTCTTAATTAGGAGGCCGTTATGGTCACGCCGTGACCATAACGAGACAAAGAAAGGTTGTTGGCCATGCCAGGTTTATGATGAAGGGGAGGCGGAAACCCTGGGGAGAAAAACCCCGAAGCGGAGGGCGCTACGGCGTGTAAGTGCGTCCCGGCAACATAATACAACACGCAGCGGTTCAGCAGAGACTTTGTGTCAAAACTGGGCCGTTTTTATTTTGCCGACTCTAGATGTAATTTTCTATAATAACTGACTGCAAACCTATGGGCTTCAGAATCAATTTGCAAAATTAAATTTTTAACAGACTTGGGTAATTTTTCAAGCGGCATAGCCGTTTTTTTACTTGTCCCGTAATTATTGGCAGACAATTTTATTGGATTGGTTGTGTAAATATGATCTCCGCGATGTTTGACATTTTTAGTCAGAGCGATAATTGGAATCTGATTTTGCGTCATCGCAAGATCTATGGTCTTGCGATGACCATAGATGATTTTAGCCGCAATATTAAGTTGCGCTTTACCGCCATCTACGATTATCAAATCAGGATACGGCCACTTTGAGTGATTAAACCGCCGCGTTAATATCTCTTTGAGCATGGCAATGTCATTAGGCACGCTTTCAGACCCAACTTTAAACTTGCGATACTGACTTTTATCCGGATGGCCATTGATAAAAACAACCATTGCACCAGTGGCAAACTTACCCTGAATGTTAGAAACATCATAACCCTCAATCCTTTTGGGCTGATGTGGTAAATTTAGAACGTTCTGAAGCTCAGCGAATGGATTATTCAGTTTCCACCCTTTTTTTGTATTTAGTATCGTGTATTTAGAATTAAGCAGAACTTGGGCGTTTTCAAAAACCTTTTCCAGTTTTTGGATTTTGTTGCGGAATTCAATGGCCTTTTCAAAATCATGTTTTTTGCCCAATCCCAACATTTCTTTTTTTAATTTTTTAATCAAAACATCTCGTTTGCCGGTTAAAATTTCTTTTATGGCTTTTATATTTTTATTATATAATTCTAGATTCTGTTTTTTGGATTCCGGGTTCTGACTTTTCAGACAGCAAAACCCTATGCAATTACCGATGTGATAATTCAAGCAAAAGTTATTGTGCGCCTGCCCGCAGGTACAATAAGGAAATAAGCGGCGTAACAAACGCATTGCTACTTTTAAAGCGTTGCCGTCAGTGAACGGACCGATGTTTTGTATTTGATGGGATAAAAAAATTTTGGGAAATTTTTCTTTGGTAAATCCGACGTAAAAATACTGTTTGTCATCACGAAGCATTACATTGAATGGCGGCTTATATTTTTTAATAAGCTGCGATTCAAGTATCAAAGCTTCAATTTCGGAATCAGTTTTTTTAAACGTGGCTTTCTCCGCCATTTCTAACATTTTGGAGATACGCGGGTCTTTTGGCTGCTTATTGAAATATGAACTAATCCTATTTTTTAAGTTGACCGCTTTGCCAATATACAAATTGCCATGTTTATCACGGAAAAAATACACGCCAGCGGTCTTGGGAATTGTTTTTAGGTTAATTTCCATCCCGTACGAGACAGGAAATGATTTACACGAGTAAATCATTTCCGTGCCTTATTAACAAGTCGGGTTTATTAATCCCCGTTTAGATAGCCACTGTAACCCTATTTTATTGTCAGCAAAGGCTGTTTCGTTCGGGATCCACCTTGATCCCGTTAGAAGTAGTAACGGCAACACATAAGTTTTACTTATGGTCACTGCACTAGTATTATTAAGCATCAACTTTGGTTCATGAACCCGTTAGGGCTACTTCTAACGGGATTGACACATTACTATATTTCTTGGTATTTTTCAAACGTATTTTTAGATAGTTATTTATGGGGATGTGAGGATAAAAATGGAACGTTCTTTGACAAATGAGGAGACCATTGAATTAACGGAAAGATTCAGCGCACATCATTACACACGCTATCCTTTGGTTTTGGACAGAGGAAAGGGTTGTCGGCTGGGAAACGACGAAAATCAAACTGATTTTCTTGACATGATCGCTGGTTATTCCGCCGTTATCTTCGGCAGAAGCGGAGAATATTATGATCGCGTTGTGTCCGTCCTCATCAATCAAGCTCAAAAACTAGCATTAGTTACCGGCAGTTATTATACTGAACCATACACTAAGTTTTGCAGCAAGCTGGCAGAATTTTGTTCAATGGATAAAGTTTTAGCAATGAATACCGGCGCTGAAGCGGTAGAAACTGCGATGAAAATTGCCAAGAGGTGGGCATATAGAACCAAAGGCGTACCCCGCAATTCTGCTGGAATCATCTCCTGCTATAATAATTTTCACGGCCGGACCCAGGGTGTTTTATCTCTGTCAACAGAAGAAGCTTATCGCAAGGATTTCGGGCCATTATTGCCAGGATGCTTAAGCATTCCTTTTGGAAATATTAATGCTTTGGAAAGTGTCATAAACAAAAACACAGCCGCCTTTATAGTGGAACCGATTCAGGGCGAGGGCGGCATCAATATTCCGCCTGACGATTATTTAACGCAAGCGGAACGTGTATGCAAAAAAAACAACACACTTTTTGTATTGGATGAAATTCAAACCGGGTTTGGCAGAACAGGAATGATGTTTGCCCATCAGGCTTTTGAAGCAAAGCCAGACCTGTTAATTCTCGGCAAAGCGCTTGGTGGCGGCCTTTTGCCTATTTCTGCAGTGGTTGGACGCAAAGATGTGATGAGTGTTCTTGACCCCGGCAGTCATGGAAGTACTTTTGGCGGCAACCCTCTGGCTTGTGCCGTAGCTTGTGAAGTCCTTGATATACTAAAAGAGAACCCCTTTTTTGTCAGAAAAGCATGGGAAGTAGGAGAATATTTTCTAAGAAAACTTGAAAAACTTAAAAGTCACACTATAAAAGAAGTCAGGGGATCAGGCCTTTTGATAGGAGTGGAACTGCATCCGTTACTTAAAACTGATTATTATCGCGGCAGACTACTAGAGAAAAGAATTTTGTGCGGTATCGCCCACGAACATACGTTGAGATTCAGCCCGCCATTGATAGTTACCAAAGAAGAAATAGATTGGGCGTTGCCAAAAATTGAGTCGGTCTTAAATGAATAGGAGGCTGGCAAAGTGAAAACACGAATTGCATTTTTTTTATTTATGCTTATTTTCCTAAGTATTTATGGTTGCGGACCCTCCGCAAATGAATTGAATATTTATCAGGAAGCAAGACGATATCAGCAAAATTCTACCGTTAGAGAGGCGCTGGTTATAAGGGAGAGGAACGGCGCGCCATTTATTTCAGCATCCGCTTTTTTGGTTGACAAGCAAAAGGGACGCTTTGCTTCAGCAAAACATTTTGTCGGCAGTGAAAGCGACGGCCAGTGCAAAATATTTTTCAACAGTAGAGTATACGACGGTTTTCTTTTGAAACTCCCGCCAATTACCGATTTGGTGGTTATTCAAATAAGCGGAAATTTTGACCCGACAACTTTTCCGGAACCGTATAAAATAGCCGAGCAAGTAAATGTTGGCGACCAAATTTTTGTAAGGGGTATACACCCGCATCCAACAATGCATCAAAAAGGCAAAGAAATTTTGCCGATATACCGTAATTATTATGATATATTAGGAAACAACGGGGAATTCGTATATGACAGTCTGGAAGGAAAAATAACTAATCTAAACGTTTTGATGCAAAATAAAACCATACGCGGTTCGTCAAAAATATTAGCCGAAGCCACGAACATATTTACTCAAATAAATACAACGGAAGAGCATAGGCTTGCCGTAGATAGGGGTTTTAGCGGCCTAAGCGGCGGCCCCACGGTCAATAATAGAAATGAAATAGTGGGCATCAACTCAAACGAGTTGCCCGGCGGACTGGAGTTTAGAAAAGGTAAAATAATCCAGAAGCCGTGGAATACACTTTTTCTTGTGCCCGCGTCAGAACTTAAAAAGCTAATGGCACAACTTGCAAACACACAATAAGTCCTCACAAAAGAGGGCTTTTTATTTAACCCTGAACCATTGACTGAATTATGGGTCTCAACTATTATCCAATCAACTAAGAACTTTAAAAAGAAGTGAGGATTTATGAATTATAACTTGCCGCAAGGTATTGATTTGAGTCAAATTACAGCAGACTACATCAGGAACGTAAGAAACAAAATTTATGAACAGACAATCCGATGGCTTATCGGCCTTGAAAAGCCATTGGGACTACTGACCGAAGACCTTTTTATACTTGTGCCTTATTCAGATGAGATAGGAAGCATCAAATCTGTTGGCCAGCCACACATAATGTTCAGGGGTGGCACCGGAATCGGAAAAACTGACGGTTCAAAATCTTTGGCTAAATCTATCAAGGCAAATTTCAAAGTCATCCAAGGCACTCCAGATCTTCTTCCTTATGATATTTTAGGCGGCCAAGTCATGATAGAAAATGCAAAAGGCGAAAGAAGGGTGCAATTCAAACCCGGCCCGATTTTTAACCACATTATATTAATAGACGAAGGCAACCGCATGCCGCCAAGGACAAAGTCCGCTCTAATACAAGCAATGGAAGAAAGGGCAATAAGTCCGAAAAGTGATTACATAGACGATAGTGAACAGGTTATGCCGACACTTCCCCTGTTTCCGCTATCAGGAGATTACAATGACATTAAATCGCCACGCTTCTTCATGGTTTTACTTACAGAAAACATTTTTGGAGAAGAAGAGGGATCATATCCTAACCCTATGGCCGAATTAGATAGGATTACTTTAACTATTCCTATAGATAGGCCCACGCTGGAAGAGGAAAAAAAAATCAGGGCTGCCACTGTAATCGGTAAGAAAATTGAACAGGTCACCGATTTGCAAGAAGTCTTGGCTTGTGCTCACTGGATCAATATGCACGTTGAGACTTCCTCCATGGCCAGCGATTATCTGACACGTTTATTGCGTAATACCGACCCCAATCCAAAAGTTACTGACCCAAACACTCTGCTTGGCAAATTCCTTAAAGAAAACGTTGCAGTCGGCGCCAGTCCGAGAGTTAATTTTCATCTTGAAGCTGCTGCAAGAGTTAGATCATTTTTTGATGGCAGTATGGAGGTAAGACCCGAACACGTTAAAGAAGTTGCTGGGAATGTGATAGTCCACAGATTAGTTTTAGCGCCGGGCAAAGAATACACCACCACCAAAGAAATTGTTTTTGAAGAAATTTTGGCAATGACGGAACAGCCAAAATGGAGATAGAAAAACTATTCAGCGAATTAATGAAGATTAAACAAGAGATTTTCAGAAGAAAGGTTAAAAATCTCCTGATGGCGGAGCATGCTAGTCCTTTTAAGGGTGCGGGTTATGAAATGCACAGCATAAACGCATGGCGTCCAGGTGAACCAATGCTAAACATTGACTGGTCATTAAGCATGCGTACATGGCCGAAGATAGTTTATAAGGTTGATAGGATAGAAACCAAGAACGCCCCGGCTATAATTTTGGCTGATCTTTCGCCATCGGTGTTTGTTGGCTTCAATGAAGAAAATTCCAAGTTCAAGCTCATGCTCCACTTGGTTGGCGCCCTGGGATTGGCGGCAAATTATTTTCATGATCCGGCGGGCATTGTGGCATTTTCAAGCAAAATAGAATTTTATCTGCGGCCCAAACTCGGTCAGGGAGAAATATTTCTTGCCATGAAAATGTTGCTGGAAAAAGAAAGTGAATTTGCTGATGCCAAGAGTAAGAATGGACCCTCAACTTACCAATCTGGCATCAATCCGATCCTGACCTGGCTAGTAGCCAGATTTAAACGCCAATGTTCCATAATAATACTGTCCGATTTTACGGACGAAGTTGGCGGAAGGTTTGAAATTGATTTTAAACTCTTGGAAGCTTTGTCTGCCAAACACAACTGGAACGTGATTGCCATTTTTCTTGACGAGCCGAATGAATTTTCTTGGCAAAACAGCTCCGGTACAGTTTTGGTAAAAGACGCTGAAACAGGTGCTTTTGAAAAAATTAAAAGTAAAAACGCGGTCAATATCAGGCGAGGATTTGTTGAGAAAAGGGAAGAGTTCAGAAGGAAACTTAAAAAATCTGGTGTTGATTCAACGATTTTAAATTTTGGTAATCATTTTAATGAATTGGCGCAATTTTTGTTACAAAGAAAACAGATATATAAATAGTCGAGGTTTACCTCGACTTTTTAATTTGAGAAGGATTGACCCCGTTAGAAGTAGCCTCGCCGAGGTCAAACAGACTCGTGCTTTCGGCACGAGTGAGACTTCTAACGGGGTTGACGGTTAAACATATTTTATTTATCCTTGTTGCAACAAAGAACTTTGACAAATTGGGGATTAGGATGTTCAGAAAAGTAATGATTTTATCATTCATGTTATTCGCCAGAGCATTATTGGCCCAAGAAGAAATGCCGGTCATTATTGACCCTCCGCGGGTTTCAATGACGGCTTTTACAAACTGGCAAGAAATACAGTTAATCTACACAGTCCGTTGGCTGGACGGTTATCGGCCTTTATTCGATCTAGCCAAACCTGAAAATATGTCTTTCAGTCCCTTTGAGCTTGATCCGGCAAAGGGTTACAACCTCGAATTGCGCAATCAGCGCAAATACAAAAAAGAAAATTACGTGGATTTAATTTATTATCTTAGACACATTGGTGAAAAAAAAGGCGAGATGATCATTCCGGAACAAACATTTTTTTATGTAAAGGAAGAGGCCGGCAAAACACTGGAAAATTTGGAAACAAAAGAATTTAAAACACCCGGCGTTAAACTGCGCTACGACAGCGTTCTGATTAAGGACGCCAATGACATTATGGACCAAATTGATTTCGGATCTTTTAAAAGACAGGAGAATATATTTAAAGGTTTAATGGGCGGGTTAGCTTTTATGTTCAGCACGGTTTTATTCTTATTGTTCAGAAAACCGATTGTTTACGCCGCCAGGAAAACCGGCATATCCAAAACTGCGCATCTTGGCGTAGAAATCGCCGCACATGAAGAACGGCTTGTTCCCAAAGAAGCATTAAAACAATTTTGCAATATCCTTGACAGGTTACTGGTTTATGTAAAAACAGATTCAAGTTCTGATAAAACAGAAGAAGCAATAGGACATCTGTATAACGAACTGCGACGATTATTGTTGTCATCCATCCCAGACCTATCAGAAGCCGACACGACCAAAGAAGTAATTGCCAAAATTTTTAAAATGGAACCCTCAAGCAGGGTAAATGAGTTGCTGCGTTTATTGAGCTTAAACCTTCAAATTTACGATGACATGTTGTTCACCCATAAAAAAACTAATGTAAAATTTTTAGAACAAGAAATAAAATTATTGAAATATGGGGCCAATGAATTGAGGCCAGTCAGGATTTTCAGGTATAAGTTACACGAAAGAAAGCGGGAATTGGCTGAATGGCTTACAAAATTATTCCGGAGGGGCAAATGAATTTTTATTACGAACTCCGTGAATTGATTGGGGTTAATTTTTACGATTTTTTACATACCGACTGGACTGTTGTTCAGTTCAAGCAGGCGAATTTTACAGTTTGGGCCGCGATATTACTGGGAGCGGCTCTTTTGTTAAAAATATCGTGGCCCTACTTTCGTCAAAGGCGGGAAAAAAGTTATTACGAACATTCTGGATATCGTTTTGAGTCGCGTGACAAACCTGGATTTTGGCACCGAGTATTGGACCTTAGCCCGACAACATTTATTCTACTGGCATCGAGTTGTCTCCTGCTGGCCATTGCGGATCCTTATGTTCTTTTGAGCAGAGAGGTAAAATCTACTCAATCTAGGGAAATAATTTATCTTGAGGATAGTTCTGTTTCAATGGGTTTCAAGTTTAAAAATCAGCAGATAAGCAGGGCTGAAATCGTGCGCGACTTCATTTTGAAATTAATTGCCGAACGCGGGGACAAAAATGACAGGGCAGCCTTTATCGTTTACGCCTCCAATCCTTACAGAATAGCGGACTTTACAACAGATACCGACAGTCTTCTTTTCAGCGTTGAAAACGGTCCTTTGGTTATTGCCGATCCGGATACGCCAAGAATCGATTTCTACAAAGGGATGTTCATCGTAAAAGATTTCATGGCAGAACCATTCGGCGGCGAGTCTGATCTTTTTCTGGGTCTTGAAGCCGGAAGTAAACTTTTTGACGAAAAGGGCGACCCTAAAATTACCCAGGAAATTAAGAAAAATCCTTCAATCAAAAGAAGATCAATTATAATAGCTACGGATGGCGCCTCCAGCCGAGACCCGGAGCCACAGCTTAAAGAGCTGGCAAAGAGAGGCATTGTTCCGTTTCTTGTTTATATAGACCCCGACAAAGACGCGGAAAGAAAAATCCACGGAAGCGATGACGCACCGCAGGTAAAACTACCGGAACAACTGTTAAGGCAGATAAGACAATACGGCGGCGAGTATTTTATAGCCGCAAACCGACCGTCTCTTGGCCAGATCCGTCAGCGTCTCGACCGGCTCAACCCCGCAGTAATCGCGGTAAAAAGTCTTACCGTTGAACAGCATATCTATCGTTTGCCGCTGGTTGTTTCGCTTGTATTTTACGCCCTTGCGATATTGACCAGATTGATATTCTGGAAATTCCAGAGGGTGGTGTAAAAAAGCTGTCACTAGACAGCTTTTTAATTTAGTTATAATCTGACATAAACGTTCTTTTCCAATTGAAGAGGCAGGTCAAAATGGAAAAAATCAGAAGATTTACATTCGGCCGGATTGTTTTGGCAACCATAATATTGTTTATTTTTTGTTTTGTGGAGGCTTTTCTTTTTAACGGCAAAGAATTTTATAGAACTGCCGATGCTTTCAGTGGGGCAGTTTCGCGCGGCGATCAATTAGCCGCAAGGGAAAATTTGCAAAATCTTCAAAATTTTTACGAGTTAAATAAAAAATTGCATCCACTGCGATTGGACGGCCAGATCAATAAACGTTTTTTCAAAGATGCCCAATATTTCAAATCGGCTTACGATTACTTAACGGGAAACTACGAAAGAGTTATACAAGAACTTAGCAACAACGACGATTATAGGTCTTATTACATGAGATCCAATTCAAAGTGGCGTCTTGCGCAGGGACTTTACGAACAATCCTTAAGAATGGGCGGAAAAACACGCCAAACAATGCAAGAACAAGCGATTAAAATGTCTGCTTCCACTAAAGATGATTACGAACAGGCCGTGAAAAAAGATCCGTTCTCAACATTACCGCCCAAGTGGAATTACGACTTGACTACTGACCCGTCAGCAGCGGCACGCGCGCTGGAACCAAAACCAATTAAGATTAGGATAATGCTTGGCGAGGGCGGCAAAAAAGGCAAAAACCCCGGTGATCTTGAAGGCGAGGCTCCCGGTAAGGGCACATTGGATTTGGATAGAAAAAGCGGAGATAAGCCCAACCCGAACAATAAGCCCGGAACAAGAAGAGAGGGTTGAATATGAGCTACATTCAATACTGGCTTGAAAATTTGTATTTTTCAGAACCAATCTATTTTTCTTTTTTTAATCTTTTGAGGCTGCTGGTGGCGATAATTATCGCCACTTTAATTCTCAAGGTTATTTATCGACCCAAAAAGTCAAAGTATTCAAAATATAAACTTTTTGGCAAAGATTTGTCCCTGATTGTGGTATTGGCCGTTTGCGGCCTATCTGTAATCGCCTTGGCAGGCCCAAGGATAAACAAGGGCGTAAAATTAACTCCAGGCGGTAACATTGATGTTGGGTTTATCGTAGATCACTCGTTTTCTACAAAAACAGATGATATTGGGGAAAAAACACGGCTGTATATTATGAAAGCATCAATTGCCGAATTTGTTGACGGCGGCACGCTTAAACAGGGAGATAGGGTAACATTATTTATCTTTGGAACACATTCCGTCTGGCGGATGCCGCTTTCCGATGATTTTAATGTTTTCAGGTCGCAACTGGCGGAAATTTCACACCCGTCAGTTTATCAGGAAGATTCGCAGCTTAATACCAATATGGCAAACGCGATTGAACACGTGTCTAAATCCATGGATAAACAGGACGGTTTTTTTAAAAAGAGCGCCGGTTCTACCGGCGGTTCATGGTTTAAAAATAACAGGATCATGTTTTTGTTCAGCGATGGGGATGATAACGACGGGGGAAATCTGAATCCAGGAATTAGAGAGTTGAATAAAAGAAAAATAAAAATTTATTCAATTGGTGTAGGCACAAAAAACGGCAAAAAGACGGTTATCGAGGCTTACGACCCAAACGATTACAACAAAACCGTAAAAACAACCATTCAAACCGGTCTTAAAACACAGCGCCTGAACGAAATAGCGGTAAAAACAGGCGGCGAGCTTTACGCCATTGATTCCACCGCCACAGTCAGCGGTGTTCAAGGTTTTCTCAAAAATGCGGTTAATACAAACCGCACCTTTACACCGCGCCTGGTTGCTTTCAGCGAAAGTAAGAATGTCTGGTGGGAAATTTTGGCCTTACCCGGAGTCGTATTGCTATTGCTGATAATAAAAATCTTGTAAACTTGAAATAGATTTGTTATGTTTAATTCACGCAGTTCTTTATAACAAAGGGAGGGGAGCATGAGACAACGAATAAATGTGTCTGTTATGATATTGTTTCTTGCCGGCACGATTGTCGGTTCAATGATTTTACAGGGACAATCGCCTCAATCAAAAGAAGTCGCTCAAGCGCAGCCAGACGGTGTGGCTGAATGCCACAATTTTCAAAGAAACGGCAAAAAAGCCAATTGTGTATGCTGGGGACAAAATAATCCCAGCAACCCGCCAAATTCGGAATGCAAGCCACCGGCAGGCGAAGATCCACGGTGTACCAACCACTGCAAGAAAGAACTTTGCAAGTGTAAGCCAAAGTGCCAGAGCTGAAAAATCTGGTGCCAGACGACAGTTGTTAGACAGGCCCGTAAAAACGGGCTTTTTATTTAGGTTTCCGACAATAATTTGCGTGGTAATCCTAATCGTGCAAGAATGATCTTACAAAGTTATTTTTAAAAAACGCGGTGAAAAATGAAAAAAATGCCTTTTTTGTTTTTTTGGACTTGGATTGTTTTGTTTAGCGTTGGAAGTGGTTTTGCAAAAAAACAGGAAATTGTTAATCCGCCAAAACCGCACGGAAAGTTTAAGTGGTTATTGGTCGTCAGGCATACTCCTTATCCGGAGCACACGCATTATATTTATTTGGACAAATATTATATTGTATTGGAACCCAAGAACTGGGTATGGCTAGTTCCGGAAGGCCGTTATGAGATGTTTGACGTATTTAGTAACAATGGGATACCTCAAGTGGAAACGGTTGAAAAAATAGATTACAAATTTATTCCTTTAAAAATTCCGAATCGCTTTAAACCATTTTTGGGGACTATATTTTTAAAAAGCAAAGCGCCAAAGCCGGTTAATTTAGACGGTAACCAGTCATACAATATTGAACCGGCCACTTCCCGTTTTTGGACCAAACGTTCAAAAAAAATAAAATATGACCCGCAAAAAGCCAAAGTGGTTTTCAAAATCAAAAAAACCAAATAGCACAACCGCCCGATACGCGGTTTTATTTTTACAATTTTGAAACTGACCCGTTTATTTGATAGTGTTTTGATGGTGCCAGAACTTAAAAAAAATATCCTTGCAACATTGGCCTATTACGATATTTTTGATTTTCCTCTGAAGGCAGAGGAGATTTTTGCTCGTTTAATAGTCTTCAAGCATCTCAACAGTTCAGAAGTTTCAAAGCCTTGTAGCTATGTTGAAATAAAGAAAGAACTCGACCAATTGTTTATTGAGCAGATCGTCAGTTGCGTGGACGGCTACTATTTTTTATTTGATCGCGAATATCTGCTGCCATTACGTCTGAAACGCGAAAAGATTGCCGCGCGCAAATGGCATATGGCCAGGCGTACCGTCCGATGGTTGCGTCTGATTCCATACGTACGGGCCATTTTCGCATCCGGTTCGCTAGCCATGAACAATACCGACGAGCTTAGCGATCTTGATGTTTTGGTTGTGACAAAATACGACCGGATTTGGTTAAACAGATTTTTAATTTTGGGAACACTGTTTTTGTTGGGAATGCGCCGCCGAGGAACCGATCGCATAGCCCCTGACAAAATTTGCACTAATCATTTCGTAACTGAACGGTCCTTGAACATACCTTTTAAAAGCATCTACAATGCGCAGACATACGCCAACTTGATACCCATATATTTAAAGAATGCCGAGATAGTAAGTGAATTTATGAAAGAAAACGGATGGGTATTGGATTATTCTTATTATTGGAACATAAAAAACTGCATCGAAACAAAACGGAGATTGACCTCAAATTTAAGCGGAACCTGTGAAATAATTTTAAATACAAAATTTGGCGATTGGCTTGAATATTCGGCGCAAAAATATCAATCAAAACGTATCGCGAACAACCCGGCCACACATCAAGCCGGAGGACGAGTAGTATTTAACAACCTGCAACTGGAGTTTCATCCGCACTCAATAGAGGCAAGAACAGTCCTTGCCTACAATGAACGTTTAAATTCTCTGGGTCTGTCGGAATTTGCAATCGAGAAAGACTCAGGGCTAACTCGGTAACAAACATGCCGGCTGGACAAGACTGAATCTTGGGAGTAATTTTATACCATATTGGTTCATTCACAAACAAGGATATGAAATGCCAACAATGTCTTTGAGAGCAAGTTTCTACAGATTCTTGCTATTATTTTTAGCTTTTATCTTAATTCTATTTTTGTCATTTTCACCTTTTATTCAAGCACAAGAAATCTTGCCCTTAAACCAGATCAAACCGGGTGACAAGGGTTACGGTTTAACCGTATTTCGCGGTATAGAAGCTGAAAAATTTGATTTTGACGTCGTAGACATACACAGCACTTGGGACGACCATTATTATATTTTAGTTTTACTTTCAGGCGGTCCTAAGGACAGTGACGGCAATGAAATTATAAAAGAAGCCGCTGTTTTGCAGGGCATGTCCGGAAGCCCTTTATACATTAAGGGCAGGGTTATCGGCGCCATAGCCGCGGCGCCAACGTTTCAAAAAAAATCTTATGCTCTGGTTACGCCGATTGAACTGATGGTCGGGTTTAGACCGGAAGTTGTCAGACTACCGAACAAACTTATCCAAGAACCGCCATCCACGCGCTTTTTAACTCTAGAGCCGGCCATAAACGAAATTAACGCCGGCGAAATGTACGCTTTTTGTGATTACTGGGGTAGTAGTGCATCGTGCGGTGGCGGAACAGTAACACTGGCCTTTCCTCAAAATAAAAACTTTTTATTTACCTTGGGGCATCGTGCCAATCCAGCGGGTGTTACCGCACTCCCGTTCTGGAAAGCCAGGGTCCTCGCATCAATTCCGCAACAAAGCATATCTTCAAAAATTATTGAGCCGATCGGACCGATGCTAGGAACGGTATTTCTTGAAAGCCCATATGGTCAAGCTGCCAAACTGGGTATTATGCCAAAATTTTTTGAAATGGATGTGGTTTTAGAAAATTATTTTTCAAGAAAAATGGTAAGCCAATATTTTTTTGCATACACACCGCGCACAAATGGAAACATCGCGTCGGTAATAATGCGCGATGTGCAGTTGATAGACAGGCTGTTGGATGTTGACGCCGAAGTTCGCATAGATACTACCGGCCTAGCACAAATCTACTATACGGGTGCCACCGGAACAGGAACTACCGTAGGCTCTGTCGTCAAAATGCTTACGGAAGAAGATTTGAATCCTGTTGTTGAAAATATACGCATAACATTAAAAACAAGACCAAAATACAAAACTCTTGAACTTCAGAAAGCAACACTGGTAAAAACAGAAAGGGCAAATGACAAGATAGCGCTGGAGTTTTCTATAGTTGCCGTGGGCGACGAAGAGTGGACTTCTAAGAATTTACTGGTTTTAGATCAGAAATATTTGGACAAAGAATTACATATCACTAGTGGCGATGAATTGGCAGCCAAAATCTTGCCTTATTTAAAACCGAAACCAGAAAGCGTTGAATTGCTAAATAAAATTTCTGACAGAAACGCGCTTTATGTATACTATGCCGACCCCGAAAAAGTTAAGCCTAACGAGTCGCCTGTCTTAAATATCCAGCTAATATTTGGCTCAAGCGTCACAAAACCCCCAAACATAGACGCCAAAATACCGGCTACCGCCAGTAATCTATCTCTGGACGAACTGCCGGTAGAATCTGACGAAAAGAGGAATGTCTGGACAAGCAAGCCGATAAAATACGAAATTGAAATATTGGCAAAAATTGAACTGCCGGACAATGCACATCTCATAAAAGGAGAAGTAGAATTTACTCCAAAAGTTGCAGAACAAAAAATAAAAAATAAGAAAAAATTCTGGATTTTTTGAAACTGCAGCAAATAAATAAGACCCCTTGACGGGGTTTTTGTTTTTTGCAATTATAGTGTATTGGCACTTTAGAGCCTTAAGTGCTAAATAGCTGTCCACGCGCAGACAAGCATAGCGAAGCCGAGCATGGTAACAGATGATATTAATTTGTTAGCCGATGCTCGTTCCGCTACGCTCCACCGCGCTTTGACAAATTTGCATGAAAATTAAACCATTGGGAGACCGCGTTCTAATAGAACCGCTTTATGAAGAAAAAAAGAAGGGCGGGATTATTTTACCTGAAACCGTAGACAAGGAACGACCGGAAAAAGGCCGAATAATTGCAGTCGGATCGGGACGCATGGATGAGAGTGGCAAAAAAATTCAAATGAACGTCAAAAAAGGCGACAAAGTTTTATTTACCAAATACGGACCCGACGAGATTAAAATTGACAGCAAGGAATACTTGATAGCAAAAGAAGAAAACATATTAGCGATTATAGAATAATTTTTTTATAATTTTTAATTTTATAATTTTATAAATAATTTCTAATGTTTAAAAATTAAAAATTGGAAATTAAAAATTAACTATGCCCAAACAGATACAATACAAAGAACAGGCACGCGAGGCTCTTAAGCGCGGCGTTGATAAAATAGCCAACGCTGTAAAAGTGACTCTTGGCCCAAAAGGCCGCAATGTCGTTTTGGACAAAGGTTTTGGAACACCGACCATCACTAAGGACGGCGTAACTGTAGCAAAAGAAATAGAACTCAAGGATAAATTTGAAAATATCGGCGCCGAACTTATAAAGGAAGTTGCTTCCAAAACCGGTGATATCGCCGGTGATGGCACGACTACGGCAACAGTTTTAGCACAAGCGATCGTGGCCGAGGGTTTTAGCGCGGTCAATTCTGGAGCTAATCCGATGGTGCTCAAGCGCGGCATAGATAAGGCTGTAGAATGGGTTACAAAACAGCTTAAAACCCAAAGTGTAAAGGTAAAAGGGTATGAGAAAATAAAGGAAGTGGCAACAATCTCGGCAAATGACCCGGAACTGGGCAAGCTAGTCGCCGATGTTTTTCAGAAAGTCGGTAAGGACGGGGTAGTTACTGTTGAAGAATCACAAACATTTGATATGACAACCGAACTAGTGGAGGGAATGCAATTTGACCGTGGCTACATCTCGCCCTATATGATAACCAGCCCTGAAAGAATGGAAGCGGTTTATGAAGACCCGTATATTTTAATAACAGATAAAAAAATCTCGTCTATCCATGACATTATTGGGCTACTTGAAAAACTCTCTAAGGCCGGCAAGCGTGATTTAGTGATTGTTGCTGAAGATGTGGATGGTGATGCCCTTGCCACGCTCGTAGTCAATAAACTACGCGGCAATTTTAACGCCCTAGCGTTAAAAGCCCCGGGATTTGGCGACCGCAAAAAGGAAATGCTTGAAGACATCGCCATCGTTACAGGCGGCCAACTAATAGCAGAAGAGAAAGGAATAAAACTGGAATCAGTTGATCTGGCCATGCTAGGGCGAGCTCATAGGGTTGTAGCCGATAAAGACAAAACAGTCATTGTTGGAGGCAAAGGAAAGAAACAGGAAATAGACAAGCGAGTTGTTAATATCAAGAACCAAATCACCAAGACAACTTCAGAATTTGATAAAGAAAAATTGCAGGAACGTTTGGCAAAACTTACCGGTGGCGTAGCAGTAATACGCGTTGGCGCCGTAACGGAAACAGAACTGAAAGAAAAGAAATTCAGAATTGAGGACGCAATTGCCGCGACGCGCGCAGCGCTTGAGGAAGGCATTGTCGCCGGTGGGGGAATCGCGCTTTTTGAAACAGCCAAAGAACTTACGCCGCAAACGGCAAAAGTTGCCGAATTCGGCGATGAAGCCAAGGGCGTGGCTATTGTCAAAGCGGTGCTTGAAAAACCATTGAGAGCAATTGCTGAAAACGCCGGCAAAGATTCAAATGAAGTAATCCAAAAAGTCATGTCGCTCCAATCGGGACTAGGCTTTGACGCCAACAAAGGCGAATATGTTGATATGATAAAATCGGGCATCATTGATCCGCTTAAAGTAGTTAGAACAGCGCTTACTAATGCGGCCTCGGTTGCGTCGCTGATATTAACCACAGAAGCTATTGTAACCGACCTGCCTGAACCCAAAGAAGAAAAAATGCCGCCGATATCACCGGAATACTAATTTCTGCATTTTCCCTTAAGGGGCAACCGACAACTGGTTGCCCCTTTTACTTTTCAATAATTTTGATAAAATTAAATTATGTTAAAAGAAATAATCAAAAACTTGCCGCAACAACTAGATTACGAACCGCTTATTGAAAACGCCGGCAGTTTTCAGAAACATGATAAATACATTATCTGCGGGATGGGCGGGTCTAATTTGGCGACGGGAATTATCAAAAGCTGGAAGCCCAAGCTGGATATTATTATTCATAGGGATTACGGATTACCAGATATTAAAGAAACTGAATTAAAAGATTATCTGGTTATAGCGAGTTCTTATTCAGGCAACACGGAAGAAACGATATCTGGTTTTGAAGAAGCTCTGGCGAGAAAATTGCCTTTAATTGTGATTGCAACGGGCGGCAAATTATTGGAACTAGCGCAAAAAAACAATGTCCCATACATTAATTTTCCTTCAATTAATAATAATCCGCGTTTTGCGATTGGCTATAGTATTAGAGCAACACTTAAAGCTATGGGTGAAGAATCTATACTGAATGATATGAGCGAACTGGTCGAATCTCTTATTACTGAAGATTATGAAACAATAGGTAAAAAATTGGCAGAAAAATTACAAGATAAAATGCCTCTCATTTATTCTTCAGGGACAAATGCCGGATTGGCAAGGTATTGGAAAATCAGTTTTAATGAAACGGCTAAAATTCCGGCATTTTATAATTTTGTGCCGGAGCTAAATCATAACGAAATGGTAGGATTCAGCGGCAAATTAAACCAAGATTTTGCTTTTATTTTTCTTGATGACCCCGACGATGCACCCCAAATTCAAAAAAGAATAACGGCAACAAAGAAAATTTTTGAGGATAGGGGATTCACTATTCTGGCGGCCAGTGTTACCGGCCCGTCTTTGTGGCACAAATCATTCGCTAGCGTACTGACCGCCATGTGGACCTCGTACTTTCTTGCCAAAGACTACGGCACAGACCCCAGTGATATTTCTATGATTGAAAATTTTAAAAAAACAAACCCAATAAAATGAAAAAATACATCTTGTTTGCCACAATTTTTATCTTAGCGGTTTTTGCGTTTATTTCCTTTAAACATCTATTTTGGCCGACTTTTAGTGATTTTGTTAAAAAACAAAGTTTGCCAGAAGAAACAAGAATTGTTATAACCCAAACTCCTTTGGTCTCACCTTCAGGAACCATTATTGATTTTGCTGGCATAAATCTTGCCGTGCCGTTTTCACCACAGGCACCATATGCCGACTGGAGTTTGCCCTATCAAGAGTCGTGCGAAGAAACTTCGGCGATTTTGGTGGACAAATTTTATAAAAATGAAACGATTACGCCCGAAATTGCAGACAAAGAGATACTCAAACTGGTTGAATGGCAGAAAAAGAGATTCGGTTATTACTTTCATACCACCGCAAAAGAAACATCAATAATGTTGCGTGAATATTTTGGTTATAAAAAGGTAGATGTCTTGAATGATATATCTATAGAAACCATTAAATCGCATATTCTGGCCGGCAGGCCTGTTATAGTGCCACTTGCCGGGCAAATGGCTGGAAATCCTTATTATCGCCAGCCTGGACCTGTTTATCATATGCTTGTAATCAAAGGCGTCACCAAAGACGGCGATTTTATTACTAATGACGTAGGAACAAAACGAGGGCAGAATTATGTTTACGATGACGAGGTTTTATTTAATGCAATTCACGATGCTCCTACCGGAGGTGACGGCTGGGATGTTGCAAACCCGGAAGAATACGTTAAAACTGGCAGAAAAACCATTGTCGTTGTTTATCCCAATTAAAATTTCAGTTTAATCTGCGCAGTTTCTGTAAGAGTATCAAAGTTAATAGCCCCACCTCAACAGTAAGCACTATAAAATAGCTAAACGGCAATGCATTAAGTGACATAACGGGAAGCAGTAATTTAGCCAAGATAGCAATTATGGCCAAGCCCGGCAGGGTAACAAAAAGCGGAGTCCAGGTATCCTTAAGCGCGTAAAATGAGCGGGCGATGAGGTGCATGAAGCTCTCGGCTGGGATTGCGAAAGCAAAGATGGCAAGGAGCTGGCCGGTGCGTAACACATCTGATTCAAGGAAACGACCGCCGCCAAGAAGTAGGCGCACTACCCATTCCCCAAAGAAAAAGAAAAATAAAACGGATAAGCCAGTCATGATCCCCAAAACTTTAGCAGTTTCGCGTAAATGGTATAAAAAGCCGACCCGATCTCCAAGGGCGGCTTTTTTGGCAAGAGAAGAAAAAACAGCAGTAGAAAATGCTATGCCAAACAAGCTAACTGGAACGCTTTGAAAATTACGGGCAAAACTCAACACCACAATTGAACCTACGGCCAATGTTGAAGCTATATTTGTAAAAATGAAAAAAGTAACTTGCTCAATCGGCTGACCGGCCATGCGTGGAATCATAAGCTTGAGAATTTTACGGAATTCAGGATGGCGCCATTGTACCCCGCACCACAATCTTGAAATCCATGAAGATTGTGGTGCGGGGCGAGTCGTAAATCTCCACTGAAAACGGCTCTTCGCGATGTCGGTCCAACGAACAGCAAGATGTAATAATGCTCCTATAATTACGCCTTCAATTAAACCTAGTGGCCCGAACATTTTGGCAAGCGGAATGCCGATAATAATACCCAGGTTATAAAAAATTGGCGCTAGCCCATAACCCCAAAATCTTTCAAAAGAAATGAGAATATTGCCCAACGTATTGGAAACGGCAAAAATTATAGGTGACAGCAATAAAAGACGTGCCATTAACACTAACAATTCTTTATCCTCAAAAGCGAATCCGGGAGTAATGATGTCTGCCAAACGCGGCATAAAAATAAAAACCGGAATGGCTAAAATCAAGAGAATGAACGGCGCGGCAACCAGCATTGTGGTCGCGACTTTTTCAGCTTCAGCATCCTCATTGTGGGCATAAAGGTGGGTGAATATGGGAACAAATGCCGCCGTCAAGGCACCGGCAACAAATATATTTAGAAGAAGGTCGGGAATAATAAAAGCCGCGTTATAAACGTCCAGTAAGCGCGAAGCGCCAAAAACTCTTGCAAACAATATGTCCCGCAACAATCCGAGGACGTAACTGCCCAAGGTTAAGAACGTCAAAAGTGTTGCGCCGCGTCGGAAAATTGATCCAAAAAGATATTTTTTTATTTTTATAATCACAGTATAATCAGATTAGCATTTTGTATTGTTTCATGCTAATCTATAATAATGAAAACTGCACTAATAATTGTGATAGGAATTGGTCTAGTATTGGCTGTTTTAATTTTAAAGCAAAAACCTACAATCGCGCCGGATACGACCGAAATGCCTATGACCAGCGCAAATACCACCCCGACGGTTAGTATAATGCCATCAAGTCAAACCGTCATTATCACTTTTACTAACGGGACGGCTACTCCAAACACGATTAATATAAAAGTTGGTGACACGATTAAATTTATCAATGACAATAGTATTCCGCACTGGCCAGCATCGGGCATGCACCCGACACACCAAATTTGCCCCGGCTTTGACGCGCTTCACGGCATAAACAACGGCGAGTCGTATTCTTTTACTTTCAACGAAGCCAAAACTTGTCCTTGGCACGATCACCTCAAACCATCCGTTAACGGTCAGATTGTGATCAATCCTTAATTTACACTTAAAAACTTATCCTGAATTTGTTATAATAACCCTATGACCCAAAGGGTTATTATTTTGTCAGTTATCATGTTGCTATTGGCCATTTTTTGGCCATTTTCAGATACCAGCGCCGACTTACAGGAAGAAATTGACGCGCGAAATCGACAAATTGAAGAAATACAGCGCCAGATTGACGAATACCAGCGACAGATTGACGCAAACAGTCAGAAGGCAAGAACTTTGTCCGGTGAGATAAGCAGTCTTAACGCCCAAATAAACAAGGTCCAACTTGAAATCAAAAGCCTTGGAATAGCCATTGTGCAGACCGGCATAGAAACCGCCAACACACAGGAACAAATTGAAATTGCTCAAGGCAAACTTAATACTCACAAAATTGCTCTGGCTAAATATATCAGAATACTTTATCAGGCTGACCAGGAAAATCTCACCGAGGTGCTTCTCAAGCACGCGACGCTCTCCAATTTTTTTGATAATTTAAAAAATCTACAGGACACTCAAAATAATTTACGGACAACAATCGTCGGCACCAAAGACCTCAAAGCTGACCTGGAACAAAAAGAGGAAGCTTTGCTCAGTAAAAAAAATGATCTTGAAAAATTAAAAAATCTTGAACAGGCGGAAAAGAATACTCTAGATCAAACAAAAAATCAAAAAAACAAGCTCTTAAAAGATACCAAGGGTCAGGAGTCAAAATACCAGGAATTAGTGAAAAAATCCCAAAAAGATATTCAAGCAATAAAAGACCAGATTGGATACTTGATACAAAATGGCATTTCAGTAGAAGAAGCAATCAAATATGGTAATCTTGCCGCCATAGGAGCAGGCATCCGTCCAGCTTTTTTACTTGCTGAACTTGAACAGGAAAGCGTGCTAGGAGGCAATGTCGGGAAATGTTATATAATCGACAAGACAAGCGGTTCTACGCGCAGGATTACAAATGGCCAAATCTACACTAAGGGCATACATCCAACAAGAGACCTTGCTTTATTTCTAAATATTACCACGGAACTAGGTAAAGATCCTTTTCAAACCCCTATTTCATGCGGCTCTAGTTGGGGAGGCGCCATGGGTCCGGCCCAGTTTATTCCGTCTACCTGGATGGGATATAGGGAAGAAGTATCCAGACTGACCGGTCATAATCCTGCGAATCCCTGGAGCATAGAAGACGCATTTGTTGCGGCGGCAGCCAAGCTTGCTCGCGACGGAGCTGACAGTAAAACTCGGGCCGGTGAAATAGCCGCATCAAAAAGATATTACTGCGGAAATAGTGCAAGCACAAAATCAGGTTGTGTCAATTATGCTAATAGCGTCCAAAGAAAAGCTGCAATTATTGAACAAAATTTATGAGGTATTTTTATTTTTTAGTAGCGGCAGTAATGCTTTCAGGTTTTTTTGGCTGGATAAATTTTGATTATGCCGGAGAAATAACGGTTATAAACAAACCGGCCGTAATACTTCCTGCTGGTCATGCGCCCCGTTTTTCTATTTTACAAAAAATCCAAGAAGGAATGGATTTATTGAGGAAGTCGCCGCCTCTTATTTTTGAAACCAAAAATAAAAAACCAACCAGCGAACTGGTACGAAAACAAATAGCGTTTGCGCTATTAGACACCGAAAGCGGCGATATTTTTGAACAAAGAGTATGGGTCAGGGAGCAAGATATTAAAAATTATAAAAAAACCGGAGTTATCACGCTTGAACCCTGCGTGACGTGCTACATTGCGCCGATTAATAACGATAAAAAAATCAACATCAACGTAAAATGGTGGAACAGTTTTAACACTTTTTATGAGATACCGGATCATCCAAAATTAATTGTGGTAGCCAATAAATACCTTTTTCCTAGCAAATATCTCGCTAGTTTGCCGGAAAAATCAAAAAGTCAGTACACGGATATAGTTTACGCCCCTTATTCCAAACGGCTTCATATAGTTGAAACTATTGAGACTGGTAAAATATACCTCGAGAAAAATATTGACCAAGCTTTCGCAGAATTAGAAACAGATAAAGTTACGTCTCGATTCCTACCCGGAACATTAGTAACGAAAAACATAAGTAAAGACTTAGTAAGAAACATCATCGTTGTTGAGCATGTTGACCCCGATTCTTTTTCAAGTGCTACAGACGGCGGGCAGGAATTAAGCGAGCGCGTACTTGCAGTAATCGGAGCCAACCAAGAGCTTGCTTACCGTTATACCGGCTCTCCGGCCGGAGCATCCGGATTGGCCCAGTTTATTAAATCAACATATGACAACATGGTAAGTAGATATCCAAAAGCAAAATTAATCAAAAACTATAATTCGGGTATGGCGAATCATATTAACGCAATCAAAGCAATGGTACTTTTTTTTGACAGCCACAGGAAAGAAATAGCAGATAAAACAACAAGACAGGATGTTATAAAATCCTTTGGCATTACCGAAGAAATGTTAGCCGCTACTTACAATGGCGGGCCAGGCAGAGTAATTAAATCGGTTAATAAATATGGCCTGGCATGGTTAAGCAGACAATTAGATTTTCCGCAAACCACGAAAATATTCAGGCTGGAAACCTTAAATTATTTAAAAAAATTCCAGGCAATCAAAAATTTAAATCTTTTTGCAGATATTGGTAATAGTTTGTAATCTCAAATCAAAACCCGCCTCATCGGCGGGTTTTGATTTGAGATTACATCGCAGCTTCATCTTTGATGTGCGGCGTCATCATATCAGTCATTTGCTCATCTGTCAGGCCGCCGACTTTGTCGGCGTGAGCTTCTCTGGCATGAGTCATCATGTTTTGCATGACCTCTGTTTCATCCATACCCGTGGCTTTATAATCACAAGCCAAAGTAGGATCTAAATCCTTGCATGTTAAAGTTTTCATCCCGTTAGAGACAGTAACAGTAAAACATAAGTTTGGCTTATATTTTACCGTACTGGCTTGTTAAAAATATACTTTATCTTTATGAACCCGCTAGGGCTGTTTCTAACGGGATTCATAATTTGTATTTTGTTCAAATAGACTATATATAATCTGTTTTAATTCGACCAAAATCATTATAACATAAACCCAAAAGAAATGCAAGGTCTTGTTGTTGTTTCCAAAAATTACTATAATTTAACTGGAGTTAAAGATGTTTAAAAAAACAGGGGTATGAATGTCTGAAGAATCATTAGTTTGTGCTACTGGATCATGTCCGCACCAATGCTGGTGCGGTTGCCATAGGAGTAGTAATATGATTAAACACGTGATGGCCTGCTGTTCTAGGTGCGGACTTTGTGGAAGGGATATAAGGCATGGCTCTACAGACGATCATTTAAAAAACTGCCACAACCAGAAAGAGTAACAAAAAGCGGCAAACAGCCGTTTTATTTTGCATAAAGTGACAAAATTAATTAAAAGTTGTAAAATAATTTAATTATGAAAGTAGCTAAAATCAAAGTTTATGTGGCAATGTCGGGAGGCGTAGACTCTTCTGTCGCGGCTGCACTCTTAAAAAAACAAGGCCATAATGTGACTGGGGTCTTTTTTAAACCATGGGCTCCGCCAGCTTCCAATTACTGCAACTGGGAACAGGACAGGAGAGACGCCATGAGGGTGGCTTCAAAAATCGGCATCGAGTTTAAAACTTGGGATTTTTCAAAAGAATATGAAAAAGAAGTCGTTAGTTACATGATTAACTCTTACCGCACAGGCACAACCCCCAATCCCGATGTAATGTGCAATAAGGAAATCAAATTTGGCTTATTCCTCAAAAAAGCATTGGCCGAAGGAGCGGATTATATTGCGACAGGACACTATATCAGAAAGACAGAACGTAGTAAGTCACATACTGCGGACTACGTGCTACGTACTGCCAAAGACCAAAACAAAGACCAGTCTTACTTTTTATGGACGCTAACACAAAAACGATTAAAATATTGCCTTTTCCCAATTGGAGATTATACAAAGCCGGAAGTCAGAAAATTAGCTAAAAAATTCGGATTGCCCAATCACAATAAAAAAGATAGTCAGGGCGTTTGCTTTGTGGGCCAGTTGGATATGAAAGAGTTTTTGAAAAATTACATAAAGCCTAAACCGGGAAATATTATATTGTCTGAAACAGGTAAAATTCTTGGCCAGCATGACAGCGTTTTTTATTACACTATTGGCCAACGTCACGGTCTAGACATAAAGGACGGGCAAGGACCTTATTTTGTAGTCAGTAAAAACATCAAAAAAAATATTATTTATGTGGCCAAACAAACAGGTGATAAAGAACTCCTATCTAAAAATACGCGAGTTACAAAACTAAGTTGGGTCACCGACAAACCCAAATTACCCGCAAAAGTATTTGTTAAAATCAGGTACCGCAGTAAATCACTTCCGGCAACAATTACTGCCGATGGTAAAGGATTGACTGTGAGTTTCAAAAATCCCGCCAAAGCTGTAACGCCAGGCCAATCAGCCGTATTTTATCGTGGTCAAGAAGCTCTAGGCGGAGGAATAATTAAGTAGTATTTGCTACCAGTAGCGGCAATAGACTCTTCCCGGTTATTTCTTCGGGTTGGGAAATGCCCATTAGCTCCAGAATTGTCGGCGCAATATCGCCGAGTATGCCCGCTATCTCACTTGTTTCTTGAGCAATTCTTTCCGTGGTTTTATTGGTTTGGTATTGCTGACCCACCAAATAAAACGGCACTGGACTATCATTGTGCCTCGTTTCCGCTTCACCGCTACTACGGTAAACCAGTGATTCGGCATTGCCATGATCGGAAGTAACGATCATAACCCCGTCCAATTCAAGAATCTTATTTACAACCAAACCAAGCGCCGAATCAACCGCCTCAATGCCCTTAGTTACAGTTTTAAAATCACCAGTATGAGCTAAGATATCGGCATTAGCAAAATTTAAAATAATAAAATCGTAAATATTTTTATTGATTTCCCCAATAACTTTTTCAGCAATTTCTTTGCTTTTCATTGCGGGTTCTTGCGGACTATTTTTATCAGATTCAATAAAAACATCAACTTCTTTACTAAATCCTTGTTCTCTTAAACCGTTAAAAAAATAGGTTACGTGGGCGTATTTTTCACTTTCGGCTATATGAAACTGGTTCATACCGTTATTCTCCAACACCTCTGCTAAACTGTTAATAACTATTGGCGGCGCAAACGCCACATGAGCAATAGGGTTTTCCGAATATTTGGTCATGGTACAAATAAATACATTCTTTAAGTCCTTTTTTTGGAATAGTGAAAAACCCTCCTCAACAAACGGTTTCAAAATTTGCCTCATGCTGTCTTCCCTGAAATTAAAGAAAATAACGGCATCGTTTTCGTTTATGATCTTAAATCCTGACTTGGCATTGACTATGGCCTCCATGGTGGAATCATTCTTGCCCGATGCATAATAATTCTTTACCGTTTTTATATAGTCATCACTCATTTCGCCTTCGCCGGCAGTCAATAAACGATAAGAACGCTCTGTTGAGCCCCAATTATTGTCCCTATCCATTGCAAAATTACGCCCAATAAGAGTTGCTATTTTGCCGCAACCTTTGCTTGTTATTTCTAAACTTAGTTTTTCCAACAATGCTGGCGCTTCTTGTAAACCGGAATCCTTACCGTCCAAAAATAAATGCAAATAAACATCCAGGGTGGTTTTTTGGCGGGCGAACTCAAGCAAGGCAACAATGTGCGAAAAGTCGGCATGCACCGTGCCGGAAGTTAACAGTCCCACAAGATGAACTTGTCCACTGTTTTTTCTGGCATGATCAAACGCACCGGTTAATGCGTCATTGACAAAAAAAGAACCGTCCTTAACCGCACGGTTAATGCGCGAAAGATACTGTTCAATAACTCGTCCTGCGCCAATATTCAAATGGCCAACTTCGCTGTTTCCGGATTCACCCCAGGTCATACCTACCGCCAAACCAGATGCCTGCAAAAGCAACATTGGGAATTGGCTGACGAGTCTATCAAGGGTGGGTTTGTTTGCCATTGCAATCGGGTTACCAACTTCTTTTTTGTTGAAACCCCAACCGTCCAAAATCGCCAAAACTAGTGGTTTTTTATTTTCTGCCATCTCACCATGATAACAAAAAGGATATTTATTGTTTATTGACATATATGTTTTGATTTACTATTATCAATTTAGGCGGGTATTAGGCGTTCTTTTACTACTTGGAGGATGAATAATATGGCTTTAACAGAAAGCTTTCTAAAGAAACGGGAAGAACTTCTTGGGTTAAAATTAAGAGAATGCCTTGACCGACAAAAACAAGCACTTAGGGGCCTTGTTGCCATCGGAGAAGATGGACTAAGGGATTCCGCGGATCTTGCCAGCACAATTTTGGATCAAGAAGTCAATCTGCACCTTGCCAATGGCTGCGCAAAGCAAATTTTTAAAATAAGTCAGGCAATTTTGAACATTAAAAATGGAAACTATGGCTTCTGCCTCTCTTGCAAAAGTAAGATTCCCACAATACGCCTAAAAGCAATTCCTTGGGCAACGGAATGCCTTACCTGTTCTAAAAAAGACGAAAGTAAGAAAATAAAACATAAAATAGCCGATTAGGAGTTCGGGCGGGCCAAGTAGCCCGCTTTTACATTTGTTTGACGGCCGCGTTTATTTAGACTATAATTAAATCAGGTCTTATTTATCTTAAACTTAACTTTCTAAGCAATACGCACGCAGCAAGCGGAAAGTAATATGGAGTTTTCTACATATTACTCGCTACGTACTACGTATACGTAATGTTTATGCTACTACAACACAATGAATATTGGCATCTACTCCGTTATTGGAGGGGTTTTAGCGTTACTTTCTGGTCTCGCGGTAGGTTATTTACTTAGTCTCCTTCTTACAAACAAGAAAATAAGTTCAGCACGTACTCGTGCTGAAAATCTCCTAACCGAAGCCAAAAATAAGGCTCAGGATTTAATTTTGGAAGCAAAAAATAATTCTTTAAAAACTCTGGAAGAAGCCAAAAGGGTAGAGGAAGAACGACATCAGCAATTGGTAAGAATTGAAAACATGCTGGCTAAACGTGAGGCAGAACTTGATACCAAAGCAAAAGATATGGACAAAGAAAAGCAAATTGTTACCTCCAAAGTTGCAGAGGTCAGCGAATTAAAAATAGAGTTAGAAACAAAATTACAAACCCAAAATCAAGAACTTCAAAAGATAGCCGGCCTTAAAAAAGATGAAGCAAAAGATATACTTTTCAGAAACCTCGAAGATGAGTACAAAAACGAATTAGTTGAAAAAATACGTAAATTTGAACAATCCAACAAAGAAGAGGTGGATAAGAAGGCACGGGAGGTTTTGACCTCTGCCATTCAGCGGTACGCTGGATCCCATATTTCCGACGCTATGACTACTGTTGTGGCCTTGCCGTCTGACGAGGTAAAGGGCAAAATAATTGGTAAGGAAGGAAGAAATATAAAGACCATTGAACGATTAACCGGAGTTGATATAATTATTGATGACACTCCAGAAGTACTGGTTGTTTCTGGTTTTGACCCTGTACGCCGACAAATTGCCAAACTGACAATAGACAAACTTATTGCTGACGGACGTATTCATCCAGCCAGAATTGAGGAAACGGTAGAAAAAGCAAAAGCCGAAATAAATGAAAAAATAAAACAGGCGGGAGAGGCGGCATTATTTGAAGTGGGCGCTGGCACTGTTGACCCCAGATTGACTTATCTACTTGGACGTCTTGCATTTAGGACAAGTTTTGGCCAAAATGTATTATTGCATTCAATTGAGATGGCTCACATATCAGGCATGCTTGCAGCTGAAATTGGCGCGGACGTAATGGTTGCAAAAAAAGGCGCTTTATTCCATGATATAGGAAAGGCAGTAGATCACGAGGTTCAAGGAACACATGTTGAGATAGGCCGCAAGCTTTTACAAAAATTTGGCACGGACGAGAAGGTGGTCGCGGCCATGGAAGCACACCACGAGGAATACCCGTATTCAACACTTGAATCAAGAATAGTGCAATCGGCTGATGCAATTTCTGGAGCCAGACCGGGAGCACGACGCGATACGGTAGAAATTTACCTAAAACGCTTAGAGGATTTAGAGAAAATAGCCAGTTCCTTTGAGGGCGTTGAAAAATCATATGCGATCCAGGCAGGACGGGAATTGAGAATTTTTGTAACTCCAACTAAGGTAGACGACCTTACAGCCATGAAATTGGCACGTGATATCGCTAAAAGAATAGAATCGGAAATGAAATATCCTGGAGAAATTAAGGTGAATGTGATTAGAGAAACAAGAGCTATTGAATATGCGCGCTAATTATAGTTTAATTTAAAGTTAAAAGTTTGAGATGATTTTAAAACCATCTCTATCAAAGAAAGGGGGTGTCTTATGCCAGTCAAGAAAAATCAATTTGTTCAAACTTTAGCCGACAGGTGGAATGTCTCCAAGAAACAAGCCGGAGAATATCTGGACATTGTTTTGGAAGAAGTCGTTAAGGCAATGAAAAGCGGAGACAAGAAATTAAATTTGAGCGGTTTCGGAGTTTTTAAGGTTGTTGACCGCCCAGCCCGTATGGCACGTAACCCCAGAACAGGAGAGCAGGTTCAAGTAAAAGCATCCAAAAAGGCCAAATTTACTCCAGCTAAAGCGCTCAAAGAAGCAGTTTTATAAAATAGTACTTTGGATCCCGTTAGAGAGTACGCTCAAATCACTCACCGGTGAATTACATGAGCACTGTTTCCGATATCGGACTCTCTAATGGGACAGGTCTAAGGTATTATTAAATTAAAAACCGCGTAATAGCGGTTTTTAATTTACCGCACAAGATTGACTAAATAAAATGTTTATGCTAAGCTATGTGAAGTGTTTTTTAACAAATTGGGGGAGGATGGCAAAATGCCAAAAAACGATTACGAAATAAAAAGCCACAACAATAACACGGCTGATTTTCAGATTATAGATAAAGTTTTATCAGGAGATAAATCATCATTTGGCGAGCTTTTTGAGAAATACCAGCAAAGAATTTTTTTGGTTTTTATGCGACTAACAAAGGGTAACGTGCACGATTCTGAAGATTTTCTTCAGGATACATTTATATTGGCCTTTTCCAAACTAAGCACTTTTAAAAGAAACGCCGGTTTCTATACTTGGCTTCATAGAATTGCCGTTAATGTTTTTCTTATGTCTTGCCGCCGCAAGAAATATTACGTTTTTTCAATTGAAGAACTGCAAGAATGTCAGGTTACAGACGAAGGCAGAATAGTAAGCACATTGCGAGGTGAAGTTATTACGCATGGCGATCGGTGTGTGTTCAGAAAAAGTGAAATTGGCGAACCTGATCGCACATTAGAAAACGTGCCAAATAAATTATCTGTAAACAAACTTATGCGTGGTTTGCCCCCGGGTTATAAAGAAACTCTAGCGTTACGCGACTTAGAAGGATTTGAATATAAAGAAATCGCCCGCATACTCGGGTGTTCATTGGGAAATGTAAAATCCCAACGCCATAAAGCCCTTCAAAAATTGCAGACTCTAGCCACTTCTTAAGAAGTGGTTTTATTTTTCTTGGAGCGGGTTAGTAGATGACGTTACCTGTCCCGAGTATTCCCGAGGGAGAACCTATTGGGAATCAGCTACAGACTTATTTTATATACCTAGCTTGGCAATAGAAGTAGTTAGGATTAATTACTTGCAGAGATAATTCAAATGAGTTAAATTGGGAGTCAGTTCTATGCATATGAGGGAGTTTTTGTGGCAACACTGATTACTTCACAAACAAAACTAAAGCGTGGGGATATTGTTTGTGTTTTCGGAAGAGTGCTCGGTATTGTAGTTAGGCACGAGAGTTTTCTCGAAAAGCCAGGTTTTTATGCACTCAATAGTTGTCCAGGTGACAAAAAGTTCATAAGAGAAAACGGCGTTGATTGGTATACTCGTCGACACATCAATGACCTTATTCGTGATAAAGCAGAAATTATTACAAGAAATGAGTTGCTTTCAATGTATAAAAAAGAGCCGACTAGTGATTTAAAGTTATTACTTCAGATGACGAAGAGTCGTAAAAACTCAAAGCAGTAGATAGGCTGATTAATAAAAATCAGCTTTTTTTTATTGTGGAGCGAGTATAGGAAATAGGCTACAAAAGTGTTTGTTTTAATGCCTGCTTCATTTGGTTTCTGCCAAAACCACTTTTGAGAAACACTTCTCTGGCTTTGGCATCTTGGTGAGCGTGTTGCTGAAGACGGTTTTTTAGGTTGGCGGTGAAACCAACATAAAATCGCCTATCTTTAAGTGAGAGCAATGTGTATACGTAATACTTATTCATAAGAATAAAAAGTCAGACTTTTTATTCTTAATATAATTATATAGTTGGGGAGGCGAGTCAAACTCGACTCCCCATTCCAACTGTGGGTGAGGGGGTCCCAGTTGGACTGGGGGAGCGGGTAGGGGGCAATGAGAATAAACTGCTTGATTGAAGGGAAAATTAGATGCAGATAAATTCTACAACTGCCACACTTTTTAATTCCGATTTTATTGAACCCGTGACTATAGTCTGGTATAATGAGGCTATGACCAGAATTAATAAACTTAAAAATCAGGCAACAAAACTAAGAGATAGGGGATACTCCTATAACATGATCTCGGCAAGTATAGGAATATCAAAAAGTACTCTAAGTGACTGGTTTAGAGATCGTAAGTTTACTCCTAACATAGAAGTTTTAGATAGAATATACCGCGGGCCCATGAAATCAGCCGAAAAAAGCCACAATCGTAAAGTACAAGAAACTAAGGAATTACTTGAAGCTGGCGCTAAAGAAATCGGAAAACTTAGCAACCGAGACTTGTGGCTTTTAGGACTTGGCATTTATATAGGAGAGGGTACTAAAAATAATGATATTATTCGAGTAATCAATGCTGATCCAGCAGTAATAAGGCTCTCCATAAGATGGTTTAAAGAAATAATCGGCTTGCCAGATGATAACTTTGCCATAAGACTTCATTTATACCCTGATAACAACATTAATGAATCAATCAAATTCTGGAAAAAAGAAACTGGTTTGTCTGATAAAAACTTCCAAAAAGTACAAATAGATCGCAGAGAAAATAAAAAAATCTATAAAAGAAAAAAGCTGCCTTTTGGTACTGCTCATGTTACTATAAAGGCAAATGGAAATATTGCTTTTGGGGTAAAACTATTTAGGAGAATAAAGGGTTGGATATATGGTGTGTTATCGCAATAAAATTGCGGGTATAGTATAGCAGCAGTATGACTCCCTTCCAAGGAGTAGACACGGGTGCAAATCCCGTTACCCGCTCATATAAAACAAAAGGTCTCCATACCCCGGAGGCCTTTTGTTTTATATAGCAAATTAATTACCAAAACATATGGAAAACTGCCGTACTGCCACTATACGATACCCGCGATTTTAACTGTCGGGCCGCCGAGATTCGAACTCGGGCTAAAACGTCCCAAACGTCTCGTGCTACCGTTACACCACGGCCCGTATAAATTTATAAATTTGTAGAATACCCTTTTCTAAATATTTATGGCCTATTGTGTCTCATACTATCTAATGCCCAAGTATACTCAATAACAAGAATCGGTATCCACTGTGGTTCGTTGTGGATTATAAACATAACAATTCCAAAAACAACCGCAATGGTATTGAGACTAAAAAAGGCAACATCAAAAAGCTCTTCGTGCCGTGATTTTTCCTCGTTATTAGTAATATATAAAAGCCATTTCCAAATTTTCATATGTCCGCCCGCGAGGAATCGAACCTCGATTTAGGGATTAGAAGTCCCTCGTTCTGTCCGTTGAACTACGGGCGGTGTTTATTAGTGCTAATTATATCGCATTTCAGCTTGAAAGTAAATTAAAAACTTGTTATAATTTTGCCGTATGGTGGCCGTAGCTCAATGGTAGAGAGAGGATTTAATCCACAGAGCAGTCTTGCAACAATAGGCAGAAACAGATATAATTTAGTTAATGCCCACCATCACATGCCACATTTGTAAGAATAAATCCTATATCAAACCATATCACTTAAAAATTGGCGGCGGGAAATACTGTTCGCGTAAATGCCAAACGATAGGACAACGTCGCGGTAAATTTATAAATTGTTCCACATGCAATAAATTAGCATGGAAAATGCCTAAAGAATTAAGGCATTCGAAAAGTGGTAAATTTTTCTGTACAAAGAGATGTCAGACTATATGGAGAAATGTTTTTTTCTCTGGAGAAAAACATCCATTTTGGAAAGGCGGCCTGCATAGATACAGACATATTCTCTTAAGAAGTCATGCCAAGCAGGCGTGTAAATTTTGTAAGTTAAAAGATAAGAGAATTTTAGCAGTGCATCATTTAGACGAGAATAGGATGAACAATAAAATAGAAAACTTGGTTTGGCTTTGCCATAATTGTCACTATCTTATCCACCACGACAAAGTCGAACATAAGAAATTCATGGGGATCTTGGTGTAATGGCAACACACTTCTCTGTGGCAGAAGGGTCAGGGGTTCGAATCCCCTAGATCCCCCCAAAAAATGGGTATCTTAGAAACTTTAATTACAATTTTTATCGGTTTATTTTTGATTGGTCTGGTTTTAAGTTTGACCATTTGGTTGATGTGGCTGTTTTTGATTTTGGCTATTATTTTGCTTGTTGTAAAAACTGTACGCCGATTTATTAAAAAGTTTAATTACAAATAGTGACACACCTTGAGATACGCAAAAAATTCCTAAAGTTTTTTGAAGATAGGGGACACAAGATTGTTCCATCAAGCTCGCTTTTGCCGAATGATCCATCGGTGCTTTTTACTACCGCCGGCATGCAGCAGTTCAAACCATACTATACCGGCGAAGCCGATCCGATGAAAGATTTTGGTTCTCTCAACGCCGCATCCATCCAAAAATGCATCCGTACCTCTGATATAGACGAGGTGGGGGACGAATCGCACCTTACTTTCTTTGAAATGCTCGGGAATTTCAGTTTCGGCGGTTACTGGAAAAAAGAAGCGATTGAATACGCCCATGAATTTATCACCAAGGAAATGGGGTTAGAGATTGATTATATCTCGGTATTTGGCGGAGCAGACACGCATGAGATATTTGAATTAAAAAAAATTAAAGCCGACCCCGTGCCAACAGATAAAGATTCGGAACAAATTTGGAAGAAAATTGACCCAAACATAAAAATAGAGGCGAGAAAAGGAATAAATGGATTGCGTGATAATTTTTGGGGTCCCACCGGAGACGAGGGTCCCTGCGGACCGACAACAGAAATATATGTTAAAGGTGTTGAAATTTGGAATATTGTTTTTAATGAATATAATTGTACAAAAGATTTTAAATTTGAACCCCTAAAGAAGCGGGGCGTGGATACCGGTATGGGGCTAGAGCGGCTGGCAATGGCAGTCCAAAACAAAAAAAATATTTTTGAAACAGACCTCTTTGCTTTTGGAAATGGGCTACCGAGAATCATTGCTGACCACGCTAGGGCAGTTGTTTTTCTTATTTCTGACGGAGTTTTACCTTCAAATAAAGATCAGGGCTATGTTTTGAGACGTTTGATACGTCGAATCATAGTAAAAAGAAATGATACCGCCAATCTTTATGAGATATTGAACTCTGTCATTCACGAATATAAATATTTCTATGCCAATTTGGACGAGAATAAAATACGGGAGGTATTCAAAGAAGAAGCCGAAAAATTTTGGAAAACGATGTCGCGTGGTTTGGCAGAATTAAATAAATTAGAAATTGTTGATTTGTTAGCCGCTTTTAAACTTTATGAGAGTTACGGTTTACCTTACGAAAGCATTAAAGATTCAGGAAAAGCCAAAAATCTAACTCGTGAAGCGTTTGATGAGGAATTTAAAAAACACCAGGCCAAATCACGTGCCGGCGCAGAAAAAAAATTTGGCGGACATGGGTTAATATTGGACACCGGGGAATTAAAAGCCGGCAGCGAGGAAGAATTGGCCAAGGTTACACGTCTGCATACCGCAACACATCTTCTGCATGCTTCATTGCGCAAAGTACTGGGCGAAGAAGTGCATCAAGCCGGGTCTGACAT
The DNA here is from genome assembly GCA_016181175.1 of Candidatus Yanofskybacteria bacterium. Classification (NCBI taxonomy): domain Bacteria; phylum Candidatus Yanofskyibacteriota; species Candidatus Yanofskyibacteriota bacterium. Next base: position 72,056 of record JACOZV010000002.1, on the reverse strand, counting down.
TACCCCAGAACGCTTAAGATTTGACTTTACATTCCCACGCAAAATGACTAGCGAAGACATCAAACAAGTTGAAGAAATCGTGAATAAAGCCATTGATCAAGACCTCCCGGTAACTACGCGGGAAATGCCATACGAAGAAGCGCTCAAAAAAGGCGCTTTGGCTTTCTTCAAACTCAAATATCCGCCGATTGTGAAGGTATACACAATTGGCTCCGATGATAAGCCATTCAGCCGTGAACTCTGCGGAGGGCCTCATGTTGCTCACACCGGCGAAATCGGCAAATTTAAAATAAAAAAAGAAGAATCAATCTCCGCTGGTACTCGGCGGATAAGGGCAGACATTAGTTAACAATTTTCATCAAAAAAAACGGGTAAACCCGTTTTTTTGTTACCATACCCCATTTAACTTGACATCTTGTATTGTTTTAGTTATACTTTCAACCGTGAGTTTTGAACCTTTAAAATACTCAAAAAATCTCTACTTTGGAGGCAATTATGACAGATGCTAATACTACTGTCCAAGAACAAACGATGACCAACCAACGAGAACAAATGATTGCAAATAAACCTGAAGAACAACTTCTGGCAGAAATAATGAACATGCAGAGACAAAACCCAACCGCTAAAAAAGCCGAAAAATTATGCCATTTAAGAATCAATTTTTCAATATGCTTTGTCAGGTTTGCTTATGCTTTTTATGGTCTTGACCGTAAGCAGTTAGAAACCTATACCCCTGAAAAACTAAAAATTTTAAGCAAATTGATTCTTACGAAAGCTAAACCACGGGCAAAATTGGAAATTCTATTTGGTTTTGTCCCTATCTTGGGGTGGATTTATTTGGCAACCCGGTTTACCAATTTTAATTACTGCCGCATCTATAAAAAACTACAAAAAATGTGCGGCGAGGATTTTATTTGCCACGAAATATTAAATAAGGCCATAAATGGGGAATATGACTACGACGGTTACTAATTAAAGGAGGGAACCATGACACCAAAAAACACGACTTCAAAAACTGACGTTGATATGGAACAGCTGTTTAGAAAAGCTAAACCCCTGATCAAAATTGCGGCTGGAATGTTTGCTGTGGGTAAATTTATCCAAACCAAAATCAATGCCCAAATTAATTATCAAGTTTTTGAAGAACAACTGCTTGATCAATATGACAAATTGATAAGTATGGGTTTCACGCACGAACAAGCAACTTCAAACATAAAACTGTTAGTAGAAAATATATTAGCAAACGTAAAAAACAAGAATCAACTAGGAAAAAACGATGAATAACCTGGCGAAAAGAGAAACTTGGACAATATCTTTTCCGAGAAACCGATGGACTGGATTGGCTAAGGTTGGCGCATTGGCAATCGGCGGATATGTGGCGTTAAAAGTCACCTTCGGACTGATCGGGATTGCGTGGATAGTCGCGTCGTGGCTTATCTTGCCGACTGTAGTTGTGGGAACTGTATATTTGATAGCCAAGAAATATTTTAGGAGATAGCCATGGATAATGGGGCCACAATGGATAATAAATTAATTGCAAATACTGAAAAAGAAAGATTCTTGAAAAAGTTAGGGGAATTGCAAGAAAAACATCGGACTGCTAAACAAGCTACTCAAATACAAAATAGAAAAAGTGAATTTTTAAATATTTTTTACGTACTCGCTTACAAGTTTGAGGGCTTGTCTAAAAATCAAGTAGACAGTCTGGAAAAAAGAGAAAAAGAATTATTGGCTGAAAAGATTTACGACCGCTCTAAGTTTTGGTCAATTATACAAATTATTTTTGTGATCAGCAACCCGGTAGGATTAATAACGATGGCTATAGACCTTGTTAACCTACATACTAGAAACAACAGCTACGATGAATTTTTGCTTTACAGTTTCTGGTATCGTATTCATACAAAGAAATTAAAATCAATATACGGCAAAGATAATTATTATTTTCCGAACTAAAAAAGGAGGAAACCATGACAAACATGATTGTACCAAGCAACAGACAATCTTCTAAGTTTTCCGTTTCAAGTTATAAGAGAAACTTCCAATCACCCAACGACAGGTCTTTGAAAGAAAATATGAAGGCATTGAACGCTAGCAAAGAAGAACTGGCGAATAACAACAAACTGGTCAAGAAAGCTCTTGACCTGCCGACTGACAGAACAAGGAGTTTAATGGCACAGGTATTGCATTTCATAATTCCCAGAAAATTCTACGACTCACTGCCCGATGGCATGGTGAAATTCATAGCCGAGGAATACGACGTTCTTGAGCTAATTGAACGACTAATGCGCACCAACGTCAACAATACGCAGGACGCATTGCGTAACATTGCTGCCTGTGCCCAAGCCAAAGCTGAAGATCTGGATAATCTGGCGGCTGATATCGCAACGGCGCAAAAAGAAAACTGGGATGCCCAACAGTTACAGCATTATATGGCCGAACGGGCCGGCGTGCCAATCTATGAAGAAGTAGCGCGCCTTCTGGACAAAGAATTTAGCATCTTAGATCCTGAAGAGCGGGAGAAACGCAAGATTCAGTTGTTGGAACAATTACTATCTAACATTATCATCGGCGAAGAGCTGATACATACTTTAAGCAAGGTTTGTTCCGCCGGACTGGAAATTTTCCACCGCGGCGTAGGCCAATACTTTGACTATGTTAATATTTACCGGCCGGTTGCGGTAATCCGTGATTCGGCGCAGACGATGGTTGACATGAACCAGTCAATGTACGCGTCAAAGGATGCGGTAGTGGCGACATTCCAGGCCTCGCTCAACGCCATTGAAACGGCGGTAGATGCGGCAACTTTGGTTAACAATTACAGAATCGCTTCATCAGACCTAAAGAAACTGCTCCAAACCGGCCAAAGCCGAATTATGGGCAAACTCAAGACCCTGCAAGCTACCACCGAAAAACTTGCTCTAAAACCGACACAAACGGCAGAATCCATTTAATTTTTGTTCTTTTACTTAAACTCTGGAAATCCAGAGTTTTTAATTTGACGGAAACAATTATCTGTGCTATGTTAAACCAACCTAAGATCCTTGAAAATTTGGGAGCAAGAATGACAGTAGTGAACCAGGAACTTGCGCTTACGAAACATGGTAACACAATATTTATTGACTATGCGGACTGCCTGCAGAAGTTACAACTACTAATCAATTCCATACGCGCAAAAATTGCCATCGGCAACTCGAAACTTTTGACCAAAAATTCTGATTTTCTTAATGTTGTAGCCATTGCTCTTGAAGCTCAACATAAATTAATTAGCCATCTCAATGACGAACTCATAAGTTGTCCGACTGCCTGGGATGAAACGACTTGTTTTCCTTCACATCCCACATTGATTGCCGACTTGCAGAAATACGCGGAAATTTTCAAACCGCGCGATGCAACATTGATGACGGTACTGCGCTCATTTGCTCATTGGGAACACCTGGTTCAAGAAACTAGTATTCGCTGTTGCGGGTCAATGTCCAAATTGACAACCGTCAGGATGGACATAAAACTGAATCACATTTTGAAAACCGAGGACGGCTGGCTAAGTTTCCGGCAGTTGATCGGGGTTGAGTCAAACGATATCAGCCATCAAGAACTGCGGGATTATTTTGACTTCAGACGGCCAAGCAAAGTCATTGACGGTCTGATGATTATTTTAAGCCGAGAGTGGCTTTTGCGGGTCAAGGATGGCGAGCTGGAAACCAAGGAAGTCAAAACAGAAAAAGCAGAACTTTTCAATCTGGAAAAATTCCAGAGCATGCTTAACTCATTACAAATTGCATAGAAAAGGAGGGGAAAATGGAAAATCAAACTGGATTAATCGGTCAAGACGTATTGGCCACTGCCATACAAGAAGCCGAACAAGAAAAAATCAAAAAATTAGAGTTAAAAAAGCAAGAAAAAAAAGAGGAGCTTGAACAACAAGAAAAAAATTATATTATCCATTTAAATAGCCTGCCTGATCAGTTGTGCAGGCAATACTTAAAAGAACTTGCAGACATGACACCACAACATATTGATAGGGTACTGAACGATACTCACTCAAAAATCAAAGTATTGCGTTCTGTCATCATGGACCTAAAAAAATGGAGAAGAATATATTGGATGACAAAACCATTTACCTTGTTAACCCTCCCTCTAACTTTCTTACTCGGATGGATGGCAATATCCAGATTAATCAGCCCGGTTATTCCGCTTATGTCATTTACAATCATGACGATGCTTACCGTGGCTTATGATTGGGTTTGTAATACAGACTCAATAGGTAAAGTTTTACAAACTTTGTTCAAGAACTCTTATCCAAACATACCCCCGCTAGGCAAACTCGTGACTAAAGTTATCGCTTGCTGTATAAAAAATATTGCCGAATTGGAAGTCAAGTGCCAGAAACTTGTTGAATAAGGATAAAAGGGGGATCATATGAAAAACTCAACAAGCTTGTTTAAGCAGGACCCGTTGGCTTTGGCATTAATGGAAGCCCGAGAGAAAAAATGGCTTGAATTAGAAAAACAAAAATCGGAATTGGAACAAAAAAGACAAACTAAGTTAGAGCATATCAGAGGAATAGCCAAACGTACCGTAGAACTTTTTTTGGTAAATAAACTGGGCATAGCCAGTTATAGAATCCAAGACATTGTGGAAAACAAAAATACGAAGCTGCAGGTGTATAAAATGACTCTTAAATCTTTGCTTTTAAGCATGGCATTACGCTACTTTGTAAAATTAAATCTCTTGGGGTTATCGGCTATCTCTCTTTGGTCATTTATACGCTCATTGATGTTAGTAAGTGATACTACTTATACTCTTGGGTATCTTGGTTTTAAATTTTTTGCAGGAACAATGGGTTTCCTTGTTTGTTTTTTCATTTATATTCGTATTAAGTCATGCTTTTTAAGATGGACATCTTTTCACAACGAGCCTCTAACGTTTTATGAATTCCGAAAAACAGTTGGAGTTTTAAGGCAAGATATTTCCGATATGGAAAAACCCGACCAAAAACTGATTGGACAAAGTTAAACCGCATATACGCGGTTTTTTTTATTGTTTATATTAAAAGTGTTATAATTAGGTTGGCTAATGTCAACCAAAATAATCCATGTCCTCAAAAATGAAAATTTTGACGAGGTTTTTGATTTGTTCAAAAATACAGAGTCTGAAGAGGTAATTTTTATTTTTCCCAAGGGTTCCAAGCTTGCAAGACAATCCCAGCATTTCACCGCCATCAAGCGCGAGGCGGATTCATCCGGCAAACATGTCAGCATAATGACCAGCGATCCTATCGTTGAACAATTTGCTTCACAAAATAAGATAGAGCTGATTAAGTCTCCGGAAATCAAAAAACACGACAGTCCAACAGTGATAAGTACATCAGAACAAACCACAGTAGAACAATACGCTGAATCGGAGCCAGACATTCAATTGGCAGCCGTTAAAACAACAACCATGCCCAAAGTAATAAAAGATATTGTAAGACCAGAGTATGAAACAAAACGGCCAATAAAAATTAAAGAAGAAACAACAAACCCGTTTGACGTGGAGATTACAAGAGGAATTAAGGAAGAAAAAATTGCCGGCGACATAACAAGCGTTTGGGCGCGGACAAATCAAGACACTGCTCGAATAAAAAAAATAAAAGCTTCGGGAATTTTCAGGAAAACTCCATTTTTTCTAGCCAGCGGAGCGGTTTTGGTTTTAATTCTTGTTCTCTACACTACGCTTGGCAGCGCTCGAATAATAATCAGCCCCCAGAAACAAGACCTTAACTTTCCACTCAAGATTTCGGCCTCAAGTTTGGCAACATCAGTAGATTTTGATTTTAATCGCATACCCGGCCAGCGCTTTGGCTATAAGGACAGCGAGTCCGGTACATTCGAGGCTACCGGCCAGAAAGATGTGGCCCAAAAAGCAAGCGGTAAAATCACTATATACAACAAGGGGTTCACGACCCAACGTCTTGTTGCCACTACCAGGTTTAAATCACAAGATGGCTTGATTTTCAGAATCCCCCAGACTATCACCGTACCAGCCGCGACCAAGACGGGCACCGTAGCAACAGAAGGCGTGATTGAATCGGCAGTTTATGCCGATAGGCCGGGACCGGAATATAATATCGCTCCTACCACCTTTTCAGTGCCCGGTCTAGAAGGAACACCGAAGTTTGAAGATTTCTACGCTGAATCTGAAAAACCAATGACTGGCGGCGTCATCGGACTCTCAAAAGTGGTTACCGAAGAAGATTTTATCAAGGGACAGGAAGCTGTTACTGCAAAACTTAAAGAAAAGATATTACAATCACTCAATGATCAGGCAGGCGAACTAAAAATCCTGGATTCAATCATGATAAAATTTGATCCGCCAATATCAAATGCCAAAGTTGGTGAGGCGGTAGAAAACTTCCAAATAACAGTTGGCGGGACAGCTAGTACTCTAGCTTTTCGCGAATCTGACATTTTAGAATTAATTAAAAACTATATCTCCCAAAAGGGTAATTTGGAACTAGTGGAAAAAAACCTGACACTTAACTCTACCAACCCCCAAAATAATACTGACAACACAACAATGACTTTTGACATGCAAGTTTCCGGACAAGCAGCCGTTAAAGTAGATCAAGAAAAAATACTCAAAGATATACAGGGAATGAAAGAAGATGCCATACGTGATTACTTTAAAAACATGAAAGAAGTTGAATCAGCCCGTATTACTCTTTCGCCATTTTGGGTCAAAAGCATCCCGAAGGATCAGACAAGAATTAAAATAAGCATAGAAAAAGAATAGGGGATTGACATGCAAATAGCGTTCTGCTAGACTTAAAAACAATGGAATAAGGTTAAGAATAGCCTGATTTCCAAGTGAAATCTGGTTTTTTCTTTATTTAAATAAAAGCTTGAGTGATCAAAAATTAAAAGAAGAAGGCATTGTTATAGATGCCTTGCCCGACACAAAATTTAAGGTCAAACTCAACGATGGTAGAGAAGTTTTGGCGTATTTAGCGGGAAAAATGAGAATGAACCATATAAAGGTGATAATTGGCGATAAAGTAACACTGGAACTAAGCCCCGATGGGACAAAAGGAAGAATCATCTACCGCAGGTAAGCCATAAGCACAAATATGAATCCCGTTAGAAGTCGCCCTAACGGGTTTGCAGTCATAACTAATAAATAATCAAAAGTCTTATTGTGCAGCTGTAACTTATGCGTAAGGCTGCGTAGCAGCGACTTCTAACGGGATGAAAGTCAGAGTTTCTGTAAAAAAAATATGTAATAATTGCAAATTGGTACGCCGCAAAGGCAAGTTGTATTGTATTTGCAGTAATCCGAAACACAAACAACGTCAGGGCTAACTATCATGGCTAGAATTTCAGGAATTAATATTCCAGACAACAAAAAAATAGAGTACTCATTGAGCTATATATACGGCATTGGTCCGACCAATAGTCGAATAATTTTAAAATCAGCAAACGTATCGAAAGATAAACGCGCCAAAGAACTAACTTCGGAGGAAATCAATCGCATTCAAAGCATTATTGATCGCAACTATAAAGTTGAGGGGGATTTACGACGCGAAGTTTCAGAAAACATAAAAAGATTGAAAGAAATCAGTGTCTGGCGCGGAGTAAGACACGCGAGGCGCCTGCCAATCCATGGCCGAACAAAAACCAATTCCCGCACCACAAGAGGTAATGTAAGAAAGACCATGGGTTCTGGTAGGAAACCAACGGCACAAAAAACATAATGGGTAAAAAAAGAATCATAACAACTTCTGGACAGAATACGACTGCCGAAAACACGGCAGATGTTGGAACGGCCAAAAAGTCATCTAAAAAACAGGTGTTTAAAGGGACAATCAATATTTCTTCTTCATACAATAATACCATCGTGTCTGTGACAGATCCGAATGGTAACATCTTTGCTTTTTCTTCTGCGGGTATGCTGGGTTTCAAGGGCGCAAGAAAATCAACTCCTTATGCTGCAACGCTTGTTGGCAAGGACGCATCAGAAAAAGCAAAAAGATTAGGGCTTCAGGAAGCAAAGGTTTCAATAAAAGGCATTGGCCCTGGCCGTGAAGCAGCAATACGTGGTATCGCTAGCACTGGTATAAACATCACTTCAATCATAGACGCCACACCCATGCCGCATAATGGAGTAAGGGCGGCAAAACCCCGAAGAGTGTAACTTTTAAACATAATTTTATAATTTATAATTTTATAAATAATTTCTAATGTTTAAAAATTAAAAACATTAAGATTTATTTAAAAATTGGAAATTAAAAATTAATTCCTAATTTGGCACGCTATACTGGCCCACGAGAAAAAATAGAACGAAGATTAGGAACTAAACTTTTTTTAAAAGGTGAGCGTTCATATTCTCCCAAATCAGCTACTGTAAAAAGGATGTATCCACCAGGAATGCATGGCAAAAGTTTCAGGAACCGCATTTCCGAATACGGCTCCCAGCTACAGGCCAAACAAAAAATAAGAAATACTTACCGTATGATGGAAAGGCAATTTAAGAACTGGGTAAAAGATGCCATTAAATCAAAACAGGAAACGGGCGATACTCTGATAAAAAAACTTGAAACAAGACTAGACAACGTAGTGTTCCGCTCTGGTTTGGCCCAGTCGCGTGACCAAGCGCGCCAGCTCGTAAATCATGGCCATATCAAAGTTAACAGTAAAAAGGTGTCTATACCTTCTTGCGAAGTTAAAATCGGGGACATATTGAAAGTCAGAGAGGGCAGCTTAAAAACAAAGTATTTTTCTGTTTCGTTGGCACAGTGGCTTAAAAAATGTGAACCACCCAAATGGATTGAACTTGATAAAGATACGCTGACCATCAAAATCGTAGGTTTACCAACAATACAAGAAAGCGGTCTTGAAGTAAAAGACATACAACTATTAATTGAATTTTACTCACGCTAAAAAAGGTCTTAGATGCTGGGTATTAGGTACTAGATAATTTTCTAAAACCTAAAACCTAAAATCTAAAATCTAATTGCATGTTTCAACTACCAACAGAACCAAAGGTCGTTTCCAAAAATGGCAACCAGGCAGTTTTTGAAATTGGACCTCTCTTTCCGGGTTATGGAACCACCATTGGTAATACCCTTCGACGCGTTTTAATGTCATCTTTGGACGGTGCGGCAATAACTTTTATGAAAATAAAAGGAGTTGACCATGAATTTTCTGCAATTTCAGGAGTCTTAGAAGATGTAATTGAAATTATATTAAACTTAAAAAGAGTAAGATTTAAATTATTTTCTGATGAACCGGTTACGCTAGTGCTTAGTTCAAAGGGAGAAGGTGAGGTTACAGCTGCTAACATTAAAAGCACCTCTGATGTTGAAATTATAAATAAAAACCAGCATATTGCGACAGTAACCGATAAGAAAATAGAGTTTGAAATGGAAATAACTGTTGAGAGGGGTATCGGTTACGTCCCAGCCGAACAAAGACAAAAAGAAAAGTTGAGTGTTGGTAAAATTGCAATTGATGGTATTTTTACTCCGATTAGAAATGTTAATTTCACCGTAGAAAACATCCGTGTAGGCCAAAGAACTGATTACAATAAAGTTTTGCTAGACGTAGAAACTGATGGTAGTATCAGTCCTGAAGAAGCGCTAAAGAAAGCATCCCAAATACTAGTTGAGCATTTTACTATAATTAAAAATGTGGAATTACCCACGGAAGAAGCGGCAAAAGAAAAACCCAAAAAGAGCCGCAAGAAAAAATCAGAAGAATAATAATTTAACACATGCAACACGGTAAAAAAAATCGTAAATTTGGGAGAGAAACTAAGCAACGCAAGGCATTATTGCGTGACCTTACATTGGCCCTAATTACAAACAAAAAAATAACAACAACACAAGCCAAGGCAAAAAGTTTAAGGCCATTTATAGAAAAGCTGATAACAAAGGGTAAAGCGAATAATCTTGCGGCATTCAAAACAATTGCTTCACAAGTGGGAACGCTTGTCGCGAAAAAATTAACCCAAGAAATTGGCCCGGGATTTGCCGAAAGAAGCGGGGGGTACACCAGGATCAGGAATCTGCCACCGCGTTTAAGCGACGGATCCAAAATGGCAATTATAGAATTGGTAAGTTAAAATTTATGGCCATACATAACATCGATGCCGCAAATCAATCATTAGGACGTTTGGCAAGTAATATTGCCGTTATTTTGCGTGGCAAAATTAATCCCAATTATAAACCCAATATTTTGCCAACAGAAAAGGTTTTAATCACGAATATAGATAAAATTAAATTTACGGGCAAAAAAACTGACCAAAAAACATATTATCATTATTCGGGCTATCCAGGCGGAATGAAATCCAAAAAATTAAAAACGCTATTTGAGCAAAACCCGAAACGTGTATTGTGGTTAGCGGTTTATAGAATGCTTGCACCAAATAAATTAAGAAGTAAGATAATAAAGAATCTAGAAATTGAATAATGCTTAAAAAAACAACAACCAAAACAGTCAAGCTAACAAAAACTGTCAAAGAAAAAACGGTTAAAAAAACCGTTCTTAAGGGTGAGCCTAAAATTATAAAAGATGTGGAGATAAAAATGAAAGAAACAGAAATGCAATCAGAACCGACAAAAACAATAAAAAACGGCCCAGAAAAATATTATGAATCCATAGGCCGCAGGAAAAGAGCTGTCGCGAGAGTACGCGTATTTACCAAAAAATCAACCGATGCTCAAACTGCTGAGGATAAGGCACTAATCACAGTTAATGATAAACCATATTATGAATATTTTAAGGTCCAGGAACTGCAAAACATAGTTGAATCTCCACTTAAAAAACTAAAATCTCTTGGCAGGTTTAAGGCCACAATACGACTATTTGGCGGCGGCATACATGGCCAGGCCGATGCGGCTAAGTTCGGTTTAAGCCGAGCATTAGTTATGTTTGATCAAAATTTTTCTAAAAAACTCCGCAAAGCAGGCTATCTTACTCGTGATTCACGCGAAAAAGAACGCCGCAAATACGGCCTCAAAAAAGCCCGAAAAGCCCCACAATGGGCGAAGCGTTAAGTCAACGCTAGCCTGCGAGTCAGAATTGTCGCGACCCCGCATTGGGCCAAACTTTGGTCTTTTAACCGCAACAATTTTAAACCGGCTCAACTGGGCTCTATTGAGTCGGGTTTTTTATTATTTGACTATTATCAGCTCTCGTGTTACACTTGTGTTAAATATTGGGGTCTTTAAAAAAAAGGGGGCAGAAATGGACAATATGGAACAAGAATCTTGCTTGATTAGGCAGGATATTTTGGCAATCACCACACTAAAAAACCAGCAAACAAAAACCCTAAATCTAAAAATGGCGCTGGATGAGGCTGTTGAAAGTATGTTACAAGATTATTTAGTTCGTAAATTTGATTACACCAAAAAACAATGTTTTGAGATATTAGCTGAACCTTCTGCCCGAGTACGGCTTGAGTGCGGGCTTTTGCAAGAATTAAAAAATAATCAAATTAGATTGAGGGGCTATGGCTTGTTGAGTTATTTGTTCTCCTTTTTTCTCATTCCGTCTTTCTTTCTCCCTACCATTTTAAAACAAAATCGTACTGAAAATTTTGTAGTACTTATCATATTTTGTGTGTATTCTGTGGCTATTGTATTTTCGGGTTTATTTTTAGAGTTACGGAAACAATTATTTTTTGATAAGTACGACAGTGCTTATACTGCACTCGAAAAAATTGATGAAGCTACGACCGTATCGAACGTTTTTACAAGAATGATCAAACACCTAAAAGAAAGGGTAAACCTTTAAACTGTAATTTTTAATAAAAGGCTCCCAAACCGAGTAATACTCGGTTTTTTTGCTATAAAATATAAATTCCTCTACCCTAATCCGTGTGACTAACGCAATGAAGCATCAAGTTCAAAAATTACAAACCGGGAACAAGCGAAGCCATCTGATTTTCGTCATTCATATGTCAACTAACCCTAGTAGCAGAGCGAAGCTCGCTACGGGGCGAAGCAAATTAGCAAAACGAGTGTTAAAATTGTCTGGTAACACAACGGCTGGTCGAAAAACGCGCAGAAAACAAGCCGATAGGGGAACCAACTTGTGTCCGACAATTTAGCGAGCTTTGCGTATGTTTGTAGACAGATATGAAGTTGTAAGAAAATCGGGGGTAAGTTTGGGTTTGTAATTTTTGCAGTTGCGAGTGGTTATTTTGTAAGAATAATCCTAATCAACCTATTCCCTTCAAATTTGAATATCGCATCTTGATTACGGTCATAATAAAATGGCCCGCTGATAGTGGAAATATCATTTATGTTTACTTCGCCACGATCGTCTATTTCTATAAATTTTAAAATACCGCCTACATTGGCTACCAAATGTTCCGAGTCTTTAAACCATTGTAAATCTTCAACGGTTTGTGAAAATCTAGTAATTAACTCCGTATTTCCGGCCAATTTAAGGGGCTGATAACTGGAATCGTTAACCCATCTAACCCAAATTTCACGTTCTCCAATCCACGCGTTTTTGTTCCCATCAGGAGAAACTATTAAAGCACCTGGCAGATTAACTCTTGGCAAAATGTTAATGGAATTTTTTTTTCCACTTTTTAGATCAATGGAGTCTAACTTTTGTTTATTACCAATTATTGCAATGTTATTTTCGGCATCAAAACGTTTAATGGTTATATTGTTTATTGAACTGGAAGCTATTATTTCAGATTCAAAGTTTTGCGGCAAAAGTACAATTTTCGGAAAACTGACTAAAAATCCAGCTTCAATCTTTACCAATTTTTTCCACGGCTGAAATTTGTCGCTCTCAAGCCGCAGGTTATATGTTCTTGGCAAAAACTGACCCTTAGAAAAAGAATTGCTCAAAAATGAGGTATTGCCAATTAATTTATCATTGATGTATACCTCCGCTCTCACGTTTGTTTTTAATTCCAATGACCCTGTCTTAAAAAATCTGTGCTGCACAAAATCATATCTATACCCAAACGCAAAAAGCATTACCAAAAAACTAAGTATAATAAAAACAAGCACTGCAATGTAAAAGACTAGCTTTTTAGTTTTTTTACTCATATCGTTTATTTTAAACTAAAATTATTTTTTTGTAAATCTTGTCAATAATGATTTTTATCGCTATCTTTTGTTATTCTTTGTGGTTTTTTATTGCTTTCTGTTTCCTAGTTAGTTACTTGGAAACAAAAGCCATTAACTGCGTAACCATTGTTTGTCAAAAAAATAGGTATTGATCTTGGGACAACTAGCACTTTAGTTTTCGTGCCAAACAAAGGACTTGTAATAAATGAGCCGTCTGTTGTCGCAATTTCTGTGTTGGACAATAAAATAATTGCTGTTGGTAACTATGCAAAAGAAATGATAGGCAGAGCGCCTGATAGTATTATTGTTTCTAGACCGCTTAAGGATGGCGTAATTGCTGATTATAGGGTTACGGAAGCAATGTTGAAATATTTTATAAACAAAGCAATTGGACGTTTTGGATTTTATAAACCAGAAATTTTAGTTTCGGTACCTGCAGGTATCACCTCCACCGAACGACGAGCTGTAATTGAGGCCACAATTAATGCTGGGGCCAAAGTAGCATACTTGGTCAAGGAACCGGTTTTGGCCGCAATTGGAGCTAAAATACCCATCAATAGCCCCATTGGCAACTTAATCTTAAATATCGGCGGTGGCACTTCGGATGTTGCGGTTATTAGTTTAGGAGGCATAGTTACTTGGTCGTCGGCTAGAGTAGGTGGCAACAAAATAGATCTAGCAATTGTTGAGTATGTAAAAAAGAAACATGGCTTAGCAATAGGTGAGAGAACTGCAGAACTTATAAAAATAGCAATTGGTAACGCAATAAAACAAACAAATGAAGAAAAAATTAATGTACGCGGACGTGATTTGACTACTGGCTATCCAAAAACCATCGAGTTGACTTCAAATGAAATTACAGATGCCACGCAAGAACAATTACGAGAAATAGTACAAACTGTAAAAAATGTTCTGCAAGAAACTCCGCCAGAACTTTGTTCCGACATAATGGATCGTGGAATTGTTATATCCGGAGGCGGAGCATTATTAAAAAATATAGATATCCTCATGACGCGGATTACTGGCGTACCGGCCCGTACTGCGGATGACCCACTGCTTTGTGTGGCCAAAGGAACGGGAATCGTGCTGGACAACTTGGAAGTTTACAAAAAGAATATTATGGCGAAAAAATAAAAAAAGCGCTTGCGCGCTTTATTTTTTCCAGTTAACCAGAACTATGCCCAAAAAGGCGATAATCGCTCCGAGCCACTGGTGGAAAAATAATTTTTCGCCAAGAAAATTATTAATTATTGCCAAAATTACCACCGAAAAACTTGTCGTAATTGCAATCAGCGATAATTCCCTGGGGAACATTTCATAAATAGAGTAGATTAAAGCTACTCCAAAAAATGACAGCACACCGCCAATCAAAGAAAAGCTTAGAGACTTTTTAGTCACAAGAAATATGTTTTGATATCCGGAAAACAAAAGCCAGGTTAAAGCCAAAACAAACATGACTTCGTTTAAAATCAAGAAATTAACGATGGGACCGTGTATCTGTATCGCTTTATTACTCAGAATCGGAACAACCCCAAAAAATATAGCTACCAACATCGCCAATGACAACCAAGCTGGCATTCTTTCTCCGTTTTTTTTAAAAAACCATAATAAGAAGATATAGGTCACACGATTAATTGTCAAACAATACCCAAAACATAAAGATTGCTTTAATTCATGACTGGCTTTTAGGTGTTGGCGGGGCAGAAAAGACATTGAAAACATTTCATGACATATTTCCGCAAGCTCCGATTTATACACTTTTTTATAATAAAAAATTTACCGATTGGTTTTTGCCGCAAGCAGAAATTAGAACAACTTTTACTCAAAACTTCTATCGCATTTTCCAAAGTCATAAATTGCTAACTCCGCTTCTGCCAATTGCCATTGAGACTATTGATTTAAGTGATTTTGACTTGGTAATTTCATCATCTGTCGCATTTGCCAAAGGACTTGTGCTCAAACCGCGCACAAAACACATCTGTTATTGTTACAGCCCCACCAGGCAATTATGGGACTGGCACGCAGAATATAAAAAAGAAATCAGTTTTACACCCAAGTTGTGGGCATCTTTGGTCCAACACTTTCTAAGAATCTGGGACCGGCACGCCTCAACACGAGTTGATCATTTTGTCGCAATTTCTGAAAACGTCCGCCAACGCATAAAGAAATACTACCAGCGAGATTCTTCCGTAATATACCCGCCGGTAACCAAATTACCAGTTGCTAATTACCAGTTACCAATTACTAAAGGTTATTTTTTAATTGTAAGCCGTCTTTTTAAACATAAAAATATAGATATAGCAATCGGGGCTTTTAATAAATTAGGCTGGCCTCTCATCATAATAGGAAATGGCCCCGAAAACAAAAATCTCAAATCTCAAATCTCAAATTTAAAAAATATTAAAATGTTGGGTTTTGTTTCTGACAAAGAACTGCCCCATTATTATCAAAACTGTATAGCGTTTATAATGCCGCAAGAGGAAGATTTTGGCATTACACCCATCGAAGCAATGAGCTACGGCAAACCAGTATTGGCGCTCAAGCGCGGCGGCGCGTTAGAATATATACAAGAAGGCATAAATGGCGAATTTTTTGACGACCCAACCGAAGAGGTGCTAGCCGACGGCATCCGCCGTCTAAAACAAAATTTGCCCAATTATGATTCCGAAAAAATAAAAAAAACCGCAGAACGGTTTTCAGAAAAAAGGTTTAAAAACGAGATAACGGATTTGGTGAAAAAGGTATCAATCTAATGAATCAATCTAAAGTTTTCATTGTCATCCTCCAATATAATAATTCTCAAGACACCATTAGGTGCCTTAATTCTGTTAAAGAACTGGACTATCAGAACTATGAGACAATTATAGTGGATAACGGCTCAGATGTCAATGCAATCGACGAGGTTAGAAATTGGATAGAAAAAACAGGCAATACAAGTTCTGCTACTTGTTACTTTTTACTTACTACTTCTTACAACTCTGGTTATTCTGGCGGAAATAATCTGGGTATCAAACATGCGTTAGAGCATGGCGCTGATTATGTCTTGATATTGAACCCCGATACGACAATTAGAAAGGATGCGTTATCAAAATTAGTAGAAGCAACAGAATCTGATCAGCAAATAGGCATTGCAGGACCCGCAATAAACGAGGGTAACCAAATAATTTATGGCGGCAAAATTGGCTGGCTAAAACCCGAACTTTCGCACTTAGTGGTTGAACTACTAAGTGCACTTAGTAGTTCAACCACTAAGTATGTTGTAGGAGCTTGTATGCTTATCAAACGAGAAGTTTTAGAAAAGATTGGATTGTTTGATGAACGCTATTTTCTCTATTTTGAAGATGCTGATTACTGCCTGCGCGCGCAAAAAGCGGGCTACAAGCTCAAAATTGTGCCTGAAGAACTGATTCATCATAAACAATCGTCGTCTACCTCATCATTGGGAGCACCCATATTACTCCACTACCACTACAGAAATGCTCACTTATTTAACTGTAAAAATGGGCCGTTTTGGGTTAAATTCTCCTTGCCATTTTGGTCATTTTTTATTATAATTAAACAGCTCACTAAAATTATATTGAGGCACAATGTTGAAATATCAAAAGCAATATTAGCTGGGGTATTAGATTTTTATAAAGGAAGGTTCGGAAAAATAAATGCTTAAAATTGGCATAGAATGCGAATCTATTGAGGGTCTCGAGTCATGGGGGATCGGTAGAATCGTAAAAAATCTTCTTGAAGAAATATCACTAAGACCTGAACTCACCAGCGAGTTCAGATTTTTTCTTTATTTCAAATCACACATTCCCAAATTACCGTTTTTGGATAATCCTATTTTTGTAAAGAAAGTATCGGGAGTATCATCATTCAGCTTGTATTATTATTTACTTCTGCCAATTAAACTTTGGTTCGAAAAACTCGATCTAATGTTTTTGCCTAATTACATGCTTCCGATTTTATTTCTCGGCAAATCACTGGTTATGCTGACCGAGGATATTTATTACGAAATTCATACCAGTACATTGCCCTTCCGTTACAAACTTGCCTACAAAATCTTTGCCGGCTGGTGGACAGCAAGACACGCTACCAAAATTATGGCTATCTCCGAAACTTCAAAAAAAGAAATGGCTCAGTTGTTCAAAATAAACCCTACCCGCATTGTAGTAAACCAACTCGGTGTTGACCAACCCAAACCAATTACTAATTACCAATTACCAATTACCAATTACATTCTCTATGTCGGCCAAGCATTTCCAAGAAGACACCTGCGCGAAACCATGTTGGCTTTTGAATTAATATCATCACGCTTTCCAGATTTAAAATTAGTCGCAATCGGCAAAGATAAATATAACCCACCAATTATAAAAACACTTGTTAAAGAAATAAATAATCGTATCGGCAAAGAAAAAATAATTTATAAAGAATACGTCAGCGAAAATGAACTAGTCCAGCTTTACGCTCATGCTAAACTGTTAGTATACGTTTCTTCCAAAGAAGCCTTCGGCTTACCGCCACTTGAAGCGTTGGGACATGGCGTACCAGCGGTTGTGTCTGATTCTGAAATAAGCCATGAGATTTTTGGGGATAACGCCTTTTTTGTTTCTAACCCTGATGATCCCAATTCAATCGCCGAAGCAATTACGAAGGGATTAACCAACGAGACAAAACGACAAGAAATAAAAAATGCCCGTCAGAGCATTTTGACAAAATATACATGGCAAAAACATACAGACAAATTTTTGGAAATTATTCGACCCTAAATATTTTATTTGTATCTCAACCCGCGGTGATCGCCTTGGTAGCAAGCGGGATTCTGCCGCGGACGGTTGTGCCTTTTTGGACAATTGCGCTTGCAGTTTATGTATTGATGGCGTCACTTGAAAACTCAACTGTATTCTTCGTCCGTTCAATTCCATTTTTTGTCGCCATCCCCATAACCGCCGGCTTTGATTCTCTAAATATGTGGCGTATTTTTTCCGGACTGATTTTTTTGAAATGGTTTTGGGTATTAAAACCAAAGATTATGCCCAGATTTTCACGCTCGTCTTTTATTCTCTTGGCCTTGTTATTGCTGATGATATTATCAATCTCTCAAGCACAAAGCCATGTTTTAGCAGTCAAAAGAATTATCTATTTTGTTAATCTTTCTATGATTGGTATTGTAATTTATGATTTAATTCGCAAAAACCAAGATTTTTGTCAGCGAATTATCAAAAATGTTGCTATACCTACGATATTTGTGGCTCTGGTCGGCATGGTTCAGCTTGTTTCTACATATTTTATGGATATTTTTCAGTTCGTAGATTTCTGGGGCGGCGTAGTAGAACGTAACATGTACGGCAATGTGTGGGCTGAAACGGCCATTAAAGCCAATACGTGGTTTGCTTATTTCGGCAATCAATTATCTTTGCGAATGTTCTCAATTTTCCCAGATTCACATTCTTTTCCCATATTTATGCTTTTGGGATTACCGGCAGTTATGACTATCGCTCTCAAACGAGTTACTGAAAAAAGTGGCAATTTCAAAACCATGCTACAGTCCCGCGCTTCTGTGATTATTATTTTTATTCCTGTAATTTTTCTAGCACTTATTCTCACTGGCACCCGCGGCATTTGGGCTGCCGGAGCCGCTTCTTCCGTTTGGGCCATTTTTCTTATTGCACGACATCGCATGTCGTGCACGCCCAACATCACATGTCGTGCAGTTTTTGCCTATATTAGTTCTTTCTTGGTTATTTTCTTTTTATTATTCGGCGTGGCATATTATATTATCGCCTCAAATCAGTTCATGGCAGAAAAGGATTCAACTGGTTTGCTTGCCAAACGCGCCCGCTCCGTTTTAGATATCTCCGAAACCTCCAATGCACGCCGAATTGAAATTTGGAAAGATTCAATCCGTTCAATAATAAAACACCCATTGCTGGGTGTCGGAATAGGAAATTTTCCGGCCGTGGTGGGGGAAGATTTGGCCAGAGCCAAGGCAGGTTCGTCAGCGCACAATCTTTACCTCCATATCGCCGCCGAAACGGGCTTGCCAGCATTAATTCTTGCGCTTTGGTTCCTTTGGCTTCTTCTGAAAAAATCGCATCGCAATTTTTTGACATCAGTTACTAGTTACCAGTTACCGATTATTATTTACTTCGCTTCCCTCCTAATTTTCCTCCCGTGGGTCTTGATCTATTCTTTAACAGACGTCGCAATGTTCGATGAACGCGCCTTTTTACTTTTCGCAGTAACTGCGGCGATAATTTCTGGGACTGGGAAAATTCTTCCGGATAACACATTATCAAACCAATAAAACTTAATCTTATAATGCCATCGGTTTCCTTTGCCAGGATCGAATATATTATCACTTTGCCGTTTTCATACAAAGAAAATAGAGATCTGGTTAGCTTTTGCGGAGATGGCAGTGAGTTTTTGTCTCCCCACATATCACCAAGATGTTGTAACAGCATGTTGGGTGTAAAATAAGCCGCCTTTTCCTCTATCTTAATTTTACAAAAACTCGACAGCGCACACTCTAACCTTTCTCTTGCCTTGGCCATTAGCTACCTTTCTGTCTATATTAAAAAATTCAAACAACTATGCACAATATAATAAATTT
This sequence comes from Candidatus Yanofskybacteria bacterium, assembly GCA_016181175.1. NCBI lineage: Bacteria > Candidatus Yanofskyibacteriota > Candidatus Yanofskyibacteriota bacterium. Next base: position 52,383 of record JACOZV010000002.1, on the reverse strand, counting down.
ATCTAGTTATGCCAAGTAAATTAGTTTCTATAAATATTGTTGTCCATAATGGTGAAAAATATATTCGCCGGTGTTTGGATTCGATTTTGGAACAATCTTATTCGCATGAGTTTATTGAACTTAATATTTTAGATAACAATTCGACTGACTCCACAAGAGAAATTTTAAAAAGTGGACGGTGGACGGTGGACGGTGGACAGTCGCCCAAATTTTCGCTAGTAGAATCTAGAGAAAATTTGGGCATGTGGCCCGGCCAAGAAAAATTGCTTGAACAGAGTCACGGTAAATATATTATCGCACTCTCGGTAGACGTAATTTTGGATAAAGATTTTATTAAAAATGCCGTTGAAGTAATGGAACGGGACTACCAAATCGGAGCTCTCCAAGCAAAAGTCTATAAATATGAACTGGACCATAATCCAATCCATGGTCATCGCAAGACCATAAATGGGTCTTGTGATGACACCGAAATTATTGATACTTGTGGGTTTAAGATTTTTAAATCCCGCCGAATTGTAAATATTGGACATGGAGAAACTGATTCCGGACAATACAATCAAAAGCGTGAAATTTTTGCCGTAGAGGGAGCTGTACCGATTTTCCGCCGACAAGCACTGGAAGATTGCCGTTTAGAATCACAAAACAATCAAATTATAGACCGTGACTATTTCTGGTACGGCGACGATCTTGATCTGGCATGGCGGATGAGATTGTTCGGCTGGAAACAAGTTTACGCGCCAAGCGTCATTGCTTGGCATGATCGTAAAACTACCAAGACACTAGCCGGAGGATGGAAAGAGTTTATAAAAATCCGCAAAACTATCCCCATGTTTAAACGCCGCCTTGATTTGAGAAACACTACACTCACGATAATTAAAAATGATTTTACCATTAATCTCTTGCGAGATTTACCACATATTTTATGGCGGCAATTGCGGCTTGGGATATATTTTCTGATATTTGAACCATCGGTGTTTTTAGAATTTTTTAAGGTTGCCAAACTACTACCAAGTATGTTAAAAAGGAGAAGCGAAATAATGAGTAAAAGCAATGTAACACCCGAAGAATTACGCCAATGGATCATATGATACTGCCGGATAATTTTCAAAAATTGCAATCAAAAAAACGATGGTTTAAAAAACCATTATTTTGTATTTTTCTGGTTTTATTGATTGTTGTCGGTTATTATGTGTATCAATTGGGGATGGTGTATAACACGATCTCCGTAGAAAATAGCTCCTGGTGGAAAAGTGTAGCTGGTATTTTTAATATCGGCGACGAGTCTAAACCGACAATTGACCCCAACCCGATACCCAGACAAGAGCCGGATCGTCTGGATATTTTGATTTTGGGCATAAGAGGAGAAGATGAAATAGCCATTGAAGAAGAGGGCGGCTTGCTTACTGACACGATAATGGTAACGAGTATTGATAAGGTAACACAAAAAGCTGCAACCATTTCCATACCACGCGACCTTTATATGGACATGTCAGCAGAAATACAGAATGGCAAAAACATAAAATTAAAGGGGAGGATAAATGAGGTTTATGAGAGAGGATTGGAAAATGGCGGCGGGCTAACTTTGGCTAAACAAATAATATCAAGGATTACTGGCATCTACATTGATAATGTCGTGGTCGTTGATTTTAATGCATTCAAGGAGATAGTAAACAATCTTGGCGGTATTGATGTTTACCTTGCCAAACCGTTTGAAGAAAAAAATCAGTGGGGTTATGAGTTCTTTCTGCCGGCCGGAGACAATCATTTAGACGGCGAGCAAGCACTGTATTATGCCCGGTCCAGGTATTCAACAAGCGATTTCGACAGGGCAAGACGACAACAAGAAATAATTAAGATCATTAAGAATAAAGCACTGTCTTTGGGATTTTTGTCCAATCCGGTTAAAGTAACTTCTCTGCTTTCCGATCTAAAAGATAACATACGCACCGACTTTCAAATTTGGGATGTCGGCGATTTGCTTTCACTGGCAAATACCTTTAGTTCTAAAAATAAAGCAAAAAATTATGTAATTACCACGGAAAATTTAGTCTATGAAACCAAAACCGAAAAAGGCGAATATATATTATTACCCAAAGAAGCAAATTTTGAAGGAATTAAAAATCTGTTTAAAAATATTCTAACTGATTAGTCATGCGCAAGCTAACAATAATTATCGTCCACCATCAGACACCCGAACTTTTAAAGCTCTGCTTGAAATCGCTTGCGGAAACATGCAAAAACATAGACCTTGAAACTATTATTATTGACTCGACCATTTCACGTCAGGCAAGAGATTTGGTTGTTGAGCAGTATCCGGAAATAAAATATCTGTCATTTAAAGAAAATCTGGGTTATGCGCGGGGGGTTAACACGGGAATCAAGAACTCCAACGGCAAGTATATTTTAGTCCTTAACCCAGACGTGGTCGTTACTGACAACGCAATTATAAAAATGACTGACTATATGGAAAAACATCCAGACATTGGTATGCTTGGGCCGCGCATGCTCAATTTCAACGGAACCCACCAGAATACATATTTCGGTTATTATAAACCGGCCACAATACTTGCTCGGCGTAGTTTTCTGGGTAGATTCGGACGATTTAAAAAAGTCCTGGATGATTTTCTCGTGGCCGATGCCGATCCGTCCAAAATCCAAACACCGGACTGGATAATGGGCTCGGCTATAATGGTGAGCAAGGAAGCGCTTGAAAAGGTTGGCGGCATGGATGAAAGATTTTTTATGTATTTTGAAGATGTTGACTGGGCCAGAAGGTTTTGGCACAATGATTACAAGGTTGTGTATTACCCAGAGGCCATAATGTATCATTACCATCAGCGTGAATCCAGTTCGCGCCTGGGATTACTGGATGTGATATTTAATAAAAAAACGCGCTGGCATATCGCCAGTGCAATAAAGTTTTTTTGGAAATATCATAACTTACAAAAAATCCCACTGAATAAATAACTTTAACTTCATGCAAAAAAGATTAGTTCCGGTAGTAATAGTTCTTGCACTCACCGTTGGATTCTTGGGCGGTTTTTATTATCAAAATTGGCAATCTCCCGTTCAATTATTAAATCTTGTTAACAAAGACTACGGCCAACCGCGCGATGTGGATTTTTCTCTCTTTTGGAATGTGTGGGACATGCTGCATAATCGTTATGTAGACAAGTCAAAACTAAACACACAAGATCTGGTTTACGGGGCCATTGACGGTATGGTGCAAAAGGTTGGTGACCCTTATACGGTTTTCCTCAAACCCAAAGAAAATGAAGAGTTCCAACAGCAAATTAAAGGAGCATTCAGCGGTATTGGGATTGAAATTGGCCTTCGCAAAAACATTTTAACCGTCATTTCACCCATCAAAGATACGCCTGCGGCACGTGCCGGCCTCATGGCGGGAGATAAAATATTGAAAATAAATGATAAACCCAGCGAGGGCATGAAACTGGACGAAGCCGTCGGTTTGATACGCGGACAAAAAGGAACCAAGGTAACATTAGTGATTACTCGCGATGGTCTGGAAAAAGCTAAAGAAGTAGAAATTACCAGGGATATCATAAAAATACCGGCCATAGATTGGAAACTGTTAGACGAAGAAGTTGCTTATCTTGAAATTTTTACCTTCAATCAAAATGCTGATGCGGAATTTAAAAAAGCCGCGCAGGAAATCAGTGATTCAAAAGCTGAAAAAATTATACTTGACCTGCGTAACAATCCGGGTGGTTTGCTTGATTCGTCGGTAAATATTGCGGGGTACTTCTTGGATGCCAATAAGATTGTAACAATCGAAAGATTTGGCGATGGTCAAGAAAATCAATTCCGAACCCAACCGAACGGCCAACTTAAAAACTATCCGATTATTGTCTTGATAAACAAAGGTTCTGCTTCAGCGTCCGAGATTCTTGCAGGCGCCTTAAAAGATAACCGCGGAATTACGATTGTCGGAGAAACCAGTTTTGGCAAAGGATCGGTTCAGGAAGTACTGGATCTTCCACAAAAAGCCTCGTTGAAAGTTACTATTGCCAAATGGTTTACCCCAAACGGTATATCAATAAACGAAAACGGTATAAAGCCGGATATTGAGGTCAAACGAACTGAGGAAGACATTAACGCCGACAAAGACCCGCAGTTGGATAAGGCAAAGGAACTTATAAAAAACCTACGCTAGCCTATGAAAGTAATTTTTTTGCAAAACATAAAAGGTGTAGCCCAAATAGGGGATATCAAGAATGTGGCTGATGGTTATGCCCGCAATTTTTTGTTCATAAAAAATTTGGCAAAACCCGCAACAGCCGATGCTGAAAAACAGGCAGAAATATTGAAGTCAAAACGCGAGAAACAATATGAAACAGGTAAGGAGGGGGCGCTAGAATTCGCCAAAAAACTGGAAGGTCTAACTATTGAAATCCAGGAAGATGCCAATGAAGAAGGGCATCTTTACGGTTCGGTTAATGAGAAAAAAATACTAGCGGCCGTCAAGGAGAAGGGGATAAACCTTAAAGAAGAAAATATAAACTTACCACAACATCTCAAGATGTTAGGTGAACACGAAGTTGAAATAGAACTGCACCCGGAAGTTAAAAGCAAAATTAAGATTTTAATTTCAGCTAATAAATAGACGTAGGATTATTAATCTAGATCACATAAAAAACATGGTTATAACCATGTTTTTTATGTGATCTAGATGGGGTTGACTTTACCTATACTACGCTTACAATTTTAACCAATCGTCTGGAGCCATCGAAATTGTTCTTTTTTTTGGTTGAAAACTTAACCTTGCCAGTATTTATGGCATAGATAGTATCATCACTGCCCATGCGAGTACCCGAACCAGCAATAACCTTGCTGCCACGCTGACGGATAATAATGTTGCCTGGAATAGCAACCTGGCCGTCTGAAAGCTTGACGCCCAAGCGTTTGGATTCGGAATCGCGGCCTAACTTAGTTGTAGATTTAGCTTTTGTATGCGCCATTTTATTAATCTTATGTTAGCAAAATTACTAAAATTAGTCAAAATGTACCAGTCAGATATTGTTTTAACTTTCGTTGTTATTTTCATTTCAATGATCAGTTTCAACCTTGGTAAAATTTCAATATTACATAAGCAAAAGTTGCCAATTACAATAACTGAACCGGTTAATAGTCGGCAGGCAACAGGAAACAATGAAAAGGGGATTCAAAATTCAAAGCTAGAACCTAGCACCTACAACCTAACGCCTAGTTTCGTCGTTGCTTCTAAAAATAGCGCCAACAAAATCTATCATTTCCCATGGTGCCCAAGCGCTTCCAAAATCACCGAAAAAAACAAAATTACTTTCGCCACCGAAACCGCGGCAATATCAGCCGGCTACATCCTTGCCGGAAATTGCAATCCATAATACCCTCCACTCTTAAAATATTTTACTTTATTGATAAATACAGTTAATATTGCTCTCGTGTCTTAAGCTAGAACCTTAAAAAGGAAACAAAATGCGAGCAGACATCTAAAAACTCGAATTGGTATTAAACCGTTTGATGGCCGCCTTCGATACCGGCCAATACCCTTTTGACAAACCGTGGGCAAAACCACCACAGATACCGGAAAACATGCCTAGGAACCTGACCTTAGGATCAAAAGAACACCCACTTTTTCTTTTTTGTCTTTGTTATCACATGAGGGGCGGAATTGACAGTATAACAGCCATAAAATCACTTGCAAAACTATATGAAACAAAACCGGAAATATTCGTCCCAGAAAACGGAATGAACAGAGATCCCCAGGAAATTACTGGGTTTTTACGTGAAGTCGGCCTCGGTTTTCAATCTAGAGAAATAGGCAGGGCCTGGGTTGAGAATTTTAAAATGCTAGTTCGGTACTGGGACAGCAGTCCGGTAAAACTTCTTGAAGGAGTTGAAACTTATGAAGAGGCGTGTGAAAGAATTAGAAATAAATTAGTCAAAAAGAACCGTATTGAAAACAAAAACTCTGGTTTCTTGGGATTCCAGGAGAAAATGGTTAGTATGCTTATACATTTTCTCATGGAGGCAGGTTTTATAGATTCATTCCATTTTCCGCCGCCTGTAGATTTTCATGTTTTGCGTACCATGTTTGGACACGAGATATTGCTTATTGAAGAATGGGACAAGGACAATTACAACAAAAAAACTCTCTCGCTCATCCGTGAGCTTCTTTCTGGTTATTTGCTTAAATACAACGTCAATCCCTTGCGCTTGTGCGAAGCCATGTGGATTATCTCCAGGACTCTTTGCAGTCAGCATCCTGGGAATATCTCCAATGTTGGCGATTATGAAGCAAGAAAAACCACCATCAAACCAATTGATATAACCTGGAATCGAAGCCAAGTAAATAGTTATTTCAGGACTTGCGGTTCGTGCCCAATTGAGAGAACCTGCAAATTTAACATTCCTTCGGCTTATTACTATATTACAGGTAATATAGTAATAAGGGGTACTAGACAAAAACCACCGCAAGAATTTTTAATATTTGAAAGTTAAAAACGCCCAACGGGCGTTTTTTAATAAAAAGCTATTGCGTACCGGCTATTTCTATGTCTTCGGAATCAAAATGTATGTCGAACTGTAAAATCTTCTTCAGTTGCTTTTTAGATAGGATAAAAACTAAATCAAAATTAGTCAAAGAACCCCGAAATTCCCCATATATCTTATGACTAAAAACACCGAATCCCCGAAGCTTAAAGTGCTTAAGTGTACCCTTGGAATCTTTTACAAAATTGTGAAGAATTCCCTTGCTTATCCTAATAACATGAACAACATCATTATTTCGCTGTTCCATTCTCAAGCCATTAACCCGACGAATAGCCATAAGCACTCTTGCATCAATTACAAAAGCAACCATTATGTTTTTACTTAAAAACGCATTAAGCGTTTTGTAGTTGGGAGTCTCTTTACTCAAAGACCTTGATCTATCTGACCAACGATTTCTATAAAAAAATATCACATACAACAAGTGACTGAATGGAAATCCGAGTTGTTCAACTTCTTCATCCAGTTGCTTTGAATAGATCTTGAGAGTATTGCGATTGCTGCAACCCTTTACTTCTATCTGGCTATCAAAATCCCAATTATTAATATCACCGGAATCTTGAGAGCTGGCAGTTTTTTCACCACCCAAAATCTTTAGCGCCAAATCAGTAAAGAAATCACCAATGTGATACAGGCGCCAAGGATCTGATTTCCACATAGCGCCTCCAAAATTTTTAAAGTGCTTTAACAAAAATTAGCAATTACAAAATTAACGGTCAAGGACGGGGACGGGGAATTTGTCGGAGCCAGTAATCATGCTCCCATTCCCAGAGAGTTTTGGCGGCGAGAAAGGCTTGAACATCTTTGTCAATATCCAGAAGTTCGCGCAGTTCAACTTCACCAAGAAGTTCGCCCCAAACATGCGGACACTTGGAAGCAGCCACTCCCTTAGCGGGACGTATTTTTATATTTCCGCCTTTTTCGCGCATCTTGGAACCACAACCTTTCAAACAAAACCTAGATTGATCCAGCCGCAAAATCCAACGCTTGAGAGACGGCATGGAGGGACTTTCTCGCAAAGCCTCTACATATGCCGAGGTCTGTATGCCGTAGTCTCTATAAATCGCGTAAGATGTTTTGATATCAAGCACTCCTAATTGGCCATTCAGCTCAGCAAGACAATCCATGGTACCAGCATAATGGTGCTTCTTACTGACGATTCTTGTCTCAATCTGATGAGGTATTATTTCATTTTGTTTTTTAAAATCCAAAAACGCTGTAACAGCGGGGGCCACCGAATCGGGGATAGCGGGTTGCTCGTTCTTAAGAATCGCTTCAACGGTCTCATGCAAAAGCGTGCCTTCCTCGGCCGATTTGTTTTTAACCGCTTCGCCAGCGGCAAAACTTGCCTGGCCGGCGTAAAACTTATAAAGCGCCGGTTTGGCCTTAATGGAAACGATGGAAGTAACCCGCGGATACCAAATTCCGTCAATTTCGTATCCTGTTGCAGCCTTAAAATTTTCTACATCAGAATAATACATAGCTCTTATTTTAACACGCCATAATAAAAACTTTTAATTGACGGTTTCATTAATACCATGTAATATCAGTTCAGAAATTTAACAATACATACGTGGTGAACCGAATGAATATTTCATCGCTTTTTGAAAAACGCTTAGAACGGGTTAATCTTCAAAAAACAGCAATAGTACTTCTAAAAGCCGACGGCACAGAAGAAAAGTATTCTTGGTACAATTATCAAGAGAAAGCAATGTGTGTAGCCGAATGGCTAAGTAAACAAGGAATAAAAAGAGGGGATTTTGTAGCAATCATCCCGCTTAATTTGCCAGATTCATTTTTCGCACTATTGGGTATAATCCTGATCGGTGCCGTTCCGGTACCAATCAACGTTCAGCTTCTTAAAGAAAAGGGGTTGGTTGATTTAAGAAAAATAATTGACGACTGCAAACCAAAGTTAGTTTTGGCCAACGAATCCCTGTATGAATTAATGCCGGAAATAGATCCTTATTTGATTGAGGGTATTATCGCGAGAACCGAATTACTCCTATTAAAATCTAACAAACCTCGGTCATATTATTATCGCTTTTACACCGCAATGGGAGAAAACGACCTGCTTATTATGCCATACACTTCCGGCACTTCGGGACAGCCAAAGGGTGTTATGCTAACACAAAAAAACATATTAAACCGCCTTGAAGCTATCACTGCCGCCCTAGAAGCGACGGAAGAAGAAAGAATTTTATCATATTTGCCTCTTGGCCACATAGCCGAATTGGTCGCCACTTTTTTTGGGCAAATTTACGCCGGCTACACCGTTTATTTCACTGAACACGTGAAAGAAGCTATAAAAAACCCCGAAAAACTAAGAAAAAATTTTCCAATTGTTCTTCAGCAAGTCAAACCAACAATTTTTATAGGAGTTCCGAAGATTTGGACCAGTTTTAGAAAAAGTATTGAAGCTCAAATTAAAAAATTACCGATGCATGGTTTGATAATACCGCAGTGGCTAAAAAAACGCGCAATTAAGAAAAAACTAGGTTTTAGAAAAACAAGGATTTTTGTGAGTGCGGCCGCTAAAATAAGCGGCGATGACCTGGAATTCTTTGACAAGTTGGGTATACGAGTAGACGACATATACGGACAAACTGAAACTGCCGGACCCCTAACATTTAACGGCGTGCCGCTTGGCCCAAACAACAAAATGTGTGTTAAAGAAGAAGAGATAGTGGTGGTTGGGGACTGTGTTATGGCCGGATATTTCCAAAACCCTTCGGCAAATGAACAGGTTTTCAGTAAAAACGAAGTGGGCGAGGTTATTTATCACACCGGCGATACCTGCAGAAAAGACGGTGAAAAAATTTTTTGGACTGGCAGGCTCGGCAATGGCTTCAAATTGGCAAATGGTGAGTACGTGAATCCGGAAAAAATTGAATTCATTGAAGAGGAAATCAGAAAAATTGATCCAAGAATAAACGAAGCGGTAATTTGCGGGGTCAACAGGCCACACTTGGTAGCTTTAATATTTATTGACGGAAATTCAGAATTTCGGGAACTGTCTGAAAAAATAAAGTTGAGACTACCACAAGTGGGGGAGGGCATACACAAACTAAAGAATTTTGTGTTATTAAATAATACCGAATTGGAAATGACCCCAACAATGAAAATCAAAAAAAACTCTTTGCTTAAAAAGTTTGAGTTAACCGTTAATCAAATGTATCGATCAACATAGAAAAGATAGAAATTTATAAAAATAAAGTCCGCTAATAAGCGGCTTTTTTATGGGGAATAGGCGAGTGGACACAATTTTAAATATAAACATAACGTCGCACAATCGTAGTTATGCGACGTACCACTCTGAATTGTTCTAACTCTCTGTTACTAAAAATAAGTCTTCCGGTTAAGTCAGGAACGGCAGTAAGGCCTTCAATATGCCCGCCACTGTCTGTATAACAATTAAGAAAAGGTTAATGGCTAGAATGGCAACCGCCCTTAGAACGCTTACGAAGTCATTGCTAGAAAGGTTATTGATATTCAAAAGATTAAGGTTTGGCATAGTAGTACCTAAATCGATATTGGGAACCAAATTTTTAAATAAATCGCTGTCAAAAGGATTAATGTTTAGAATTGAGGGTAAAGGCAAAGAAGTTTCATTAATTGAATACGCCGAAGAATATCTAACTACAAACATAATTGATGCGATAACAGCAAGAAATGAGATTGTGTAAACTAGATTTTTTTTCAAAATCAGCACCTCCCCTCTTTTGTTATAATTATATTATGCCACATTTGATATATCAGGTCAATGAAGTTATCCACACCCTTAATCGTTCCTGCTGAATACTCTTGCATCTTCAAAAAATAGTTTTATGGCTTCAAAAAGTGGCAAAACACTCAAAAAATATCTTAAATCAACCACTTCTCTAGCAATATATCCCAAAAGGCCGGAAAAATTATATCCGTTTAGGTGCACCAAGGCATACTTGCCCCCAACCGGCGCAATCCAAATATCATAATCTGGTTCATATTTTTTTAACTGCATTTTACTGTTGATGAGTCGGATAATATTTTCTGCCGCCACTCTCCCCTGCTCTATTGCCAGAAATGCCATTTGAGGAATTGGTTTTTGAGTTTTAGGATCAATAAAAACAATGTTATCACCTATAGCAAAAATATTAGTATGGTTTTTTGTCTGTAAAAATTCATTCGCAAATATCCTGCCGCGATCATCTAGCTCAAGACCAGAAATACCCTTAAATAAATCGAGAGTTTTTACCCCAGCCGTCCAGACAATAAGATCGCCACTTAAAACATCGCCGTTTTTTATTTTCACATAATCCGGGCCGACTTCTTCAATAGGAGAATTAGTAAGTATGTTGATGCCGAGTTTTTTCAGTCGTTTTTCTATTATTTTTCTCTCTTTATCTGAAACCATCGGCAATATGGCCGGTGTGGCTTCTATCAGGGTAATAGCCGCACAATTGGGCTGGGCAATAGCATGCCGATGGGCTACATGAACCGCGCAATTTGAAAACTCCGCCGCCAACTCTATGCCATTGAAGCCTGCCCCGCCTATCAATATATTAATCGGCAGGGATCTTTTATTTTCACTGGCCTCAATAAATAATTGCTCTATTTTGTCGTTAAGCATAAGCGCGTTTTCAATTGTTTTAAACTTAAATGCGTATTCCTCAACACCGGGTGTTCCAAAGGTAGAAACGATCGAACCGAAAGCCAGCACGAGATAATCAAATTCAATAACAGCACCGCCGTTTGTAACGACATGCTTAGCTTGCAAATCTATATGGTTAATTTCAGCTTGTACAAATTCTACTTTCTTTCCCTTAAAAATTTTACTAAATGGAATGCAAATCGTACCACGGAGTTTGGTGTGATACGGATGTTCGTGGTTAACACCATAAATGGAGGCTACTTCATACAAAGACGGATGGAAGGTTTGACTGTTATTTCTATCAATCAAAGTAATTTTCGTATCTCCCCTTTTCCCAAGTTTACTCTCCAAATCCAAAGCCACACGTATACCACCGAATCCCCCACCAAGAATTAGTATTTTAGTCATGCACTAATTGTATCAAAATCACTCACTTAGGAGTTCAACTCCTAAGTGATAAGGTTTAGAGATTTTTCCATATCCTTTCTGTTTCTTATTATTTTTAAAGCTTCCTCGGCAAAATCTTTATAATTTGCCGCACTGTTAAACTGCGACATAATTATTTTTTTATTACAAAATCCATTCATGACATTAGTGTATTCCTCCCAGCTTGATTTACACAACTTAGGAGTTGAACTCCTAAGTTGGTGGACTTTGTAATTCAGATTAATGTAGGCACTTAAATAAAGTAGGTACTCGTTAGTATCTACATGGATAGCTTTATATCTCCCCTGGAATAAAGCTCCGCTAGTTTTATTCTTTCCATTAAAATAGTTTGTGTATCCAGTACCAAGTCTATGCATAAACTTAATTATACCACCATCCGCTATTTGTTTAATAAGAATGTGGAAATGATTTTGGTTTAAACAGTAGCATACAAAATCAACTATTTTCTCTAACTTTGGAGTTGAACTTCTAAGTTCTTCGTTTTTGAATGAATTGATATAAATACTGCCAATTGGTTCTTTGGTATTAAACTCCTGCATACTTTGCAAAAACCTCATTAAATCAAATGGTTTCAAAAAAATCGCCCTCTTATTATTTCCCCTATTGAATATGTGGTAAAACTCGCCAGTTGTAAATTTGGGTTTTATCATTTGCGTTATTCTATCTGACTTTACTTAGGAGTTCAACTCCTAAGTAAGATGGGGGTGTGGATAAATAAAAATAAAACCGGCTTTTCGGCCGGACATAATTAGTTATGGCTATAATTTTTAATGATGGGCACGCAGACTCTAAAGCCTAACGTGGGATTATCTTGTAGATTTAAAGTACCATATCTTATCACCTGGACCCAATAACGTTCTCCTCTATCATTTTCAACCAAAAGTTCCATATCAAATAGGTCTCCTTTAATTCTTACAATAGTAGTATGTTCTTTTCCATGGTTGGCATCATTAAAAAGGTGGGTTAAAACCCGATCACCAATTTCGTAATTTGGTAAAATTTTCCTGCAGGCATCATTGTGTTTTTTTAGACAGTTTTTAGCTTTTTCCAGTTTTTTGTACACACTACAACACAAAGGACAAGTATACTCTTTTTCTAGTACTATAACCTGTCTGACCATTTTTGTATCCTCCTGATGATGTTTTAGCTATAAAACCAACTAAAATAGGTTTTTAAAGTGCAACACTGACCATTATATCTTTACATACTGCTTATAAATAGTCAAGTGGGTTTAGGGAGCCATCGAAATAGTTGAAGTATAGTTGGCCGTTTTTGTCGTTGATATAAGTGAAGAAATCACGGTACAGTGAGAGGTGCAAGTGCGAACCGGTTGAATTACCGGTTGAGCCCTCGTAGCCGATTATTGAGTTAGCTGTTACAGGCGTCCCGTTAACAAGACCGCTTGGACTGCGCATGTGGGCGTAAACAGTCACGAGACCGCGGTCGTGCCTAACCGCTACCCAGTTGCCGAAACCATTGTTAAAACCGCTTGCCAATATCGCGCCACTCGCAACTGGCCTGATAGGTGTGCCATAACCGGCCGCAATATCTATCCCATTATGAGGCGCTCCTCCGTAGGCGCCGCGCCGCGCGTATGCCGTCATACCATAACCTTGGGTGAGATAATAGTCGTCATATGGCCACTGGAAAATTTTACTGCCACGCATCGGTACCGAATCTGCGGTAACGTGAACAATAAAAGCTCCGCTTTTTACCGCTTCTGCTTCAAATTTTTGCAACTCAGCGAAAAATTCTGCTTTTTTCTTTTCTACACTGCTTAAAAGTTGCTGATATTTGGCTTCCTGGCCCTTTGTTTGCGCCAATAACACGTCTTTGCCAACTTTATTGCCGCTTAATGCAATTTTTTGGCTTACTTGTTTACTGTTGAGCGCCTCGAGTTCCGACTTTTTCAAATCCAACTTTTGTTTACCTTGTTCCAAGTCTTCTTTTTGCGTCTTGAGCTCCGTCAATAATCCTACGAGTTTATTGTTTAAGTTCTGGACTTGGTGCGCCTGGTCGGTAAAATCAGAAAGCCGCGGACTTTTGAGCAATACCGCCAGCAAGCTTAACCTGTCTTGCTCGTAAAGAAACAAGAGAAGCTCCCCTACTGCCAACTTTTGTTTATTTATCTTTTCACTGGCATCAAATATCTGCCCTTCCAAGTCCACAATCTCAAGTTTTGTTGAAGTAACCTGACGATCAGTAATTACTATCTTGGTTTGGAGTTGTAAAATCTGATTATTTAAAATGTCTATCTGTTTTTTCAGAGTATCCGCTTGTTTTTGTTTTTGCGCAATGGTGCCTTTATATTGCTCCGCCTGCTTTGTCAATTCTTCAATTTGTTTGCGCAGGTCAAGGATTTTTTGACTTGTCCCGTTAGAAGTAAGATCTGCTTGCAGATCTGCAGACATCGCTACTGATGTCTGACTTCTAACGGGACTTGTATCGTCAAGGGCAAAAACGGGCGCTGCAAGTAGTAAATAACAAGCAGCAAGCAAAGTAAAAATTAAAACCCCTCGGCTTAATTTGTGGGAATTACTAGAGAGTTTTAACATTTTTATGACTTTTTAGTCGCCGAACCCATTCTTTGAAGAGTCATTTCCTTTCCAAGCACAAAAGCCACATCCACCGGATCGGGAGACGCCTTTTCACCCGTTAATGAAACCCTAAACGGCCAATACACCAATCCCCTGTCTTCAAGGCGCTTGCCAAGTTCATCCAACTCTTGGCGCAGCCGGCTTTTGTCTTCCGTACCGATTTCCTCAATTACTTTTTTAACTTCCGCAAGAGAATTTTTGACTTCGTCCTCGCTTCTGGACTTCCATTGCAGTAACTCTTTGCTGTATTCCGGTTCTTTGAAGAAAAAATGAAATTCCTTGACTTGATCCAGATATTCCAATCGTTCCCGCAAAAGTGGAGCAATTTTTACAATTAATTCTTTCTCTTGATGGCCAAAATGTTTTGCCACGAATGGCTGAACCAATTTAGCCAGACCTTCGTCGTTCTCCATTTTTATGTATTGTGAATTTATCCAGTTCAACTTTTTAATATCAAAAATCGCACCCGCTTTATGAACTTTTTCCAAGTTAAATTGCTCAATTGCCTCGTTCTTGGTCAAAATTTCATTTTCCGACTTATCCGGCGTCCACCCCAAAAGGAAAAGAAAGTTGACTATAGCATCAGGCAAATAACCTAATCCGCGGTATTCTGCAATAGATGTTGAGGCATGGCGCTTAGATAATTTAGACCGGTCAGGCCCTAGTATCAACGGCAAGTGCGCGTATTGCGGCTGTTCAAAACCAAGTGCTTCTTGCAAAAGAATTTGTTTGGGCGTATTTGCAATATGGTCCTCGCCACGAATTACGTGCGTTATATCCATCTCATAATCATCAACCACCACCGCAAAATGATAAAGCGGCACGTCAACCGACTTGGCGATACTGACATCTCCTAGCAATCGTTCTTCAAATTCAATATTTCCTCGAATAACATCCAAGAACGAAATTTTTCTTGTTGAATCCGGGTCAATCTTTAATCTTATGATTCCTTGCCGACCATCGGCCGCATCTACATTGTCACGAAAACTGCACACGTGCCTGGGCATGTTTTTGTTTGTCATCTGCTCTTGTCTCTCTTTTTCTAATTCTTCCTCGCTGTGATAGCACCAAAACGCCTTTCTGTCGTCCAGCAACTTTTGAATATATTTGGAGTAAATTTTGGTTCTGTCACTTTGTTTATAAAACTCATCCCATTTCAGGCCAAGCCATTCAAGGGAAGAAATAATATCGTCTTCAAACCTCTTTTCCGAGCGCTCAAGGTCAGTATCTTCAATACGTAAAATAAATTTGCCCTCGCTTTTGTGACGAGCAAAAAGCCAATTAAAAAGGGCCGCTCTAGCAGTACCGATATGTAAATATCCCGTTGGCGATGGCGCAATTCGCACCCTAACTACTTCTTTTTTCACCTTAGTCATAAAACCATTATATCAAAGAAGTGGTTGAAAAAATAGTCAGAAAGGTTTATCTTTTAAGTAGAAATGGCCACAGATATCCAAAAAAACGCTCTTTGCTACGGCCAGAAATTTGGACATGACTTTGATGTCATAGGCGGCAAATGTAGCAAATGTGGCATCCAGCAGGGCGAATTGAACGGCGGACTTCAAAAAATAGAATATTTCATCAAAAAACCTGAACATGGCCTGCATAGTGAAAGGCATGCCCTTGCTAAAGAAATATCCGATTTTTGCGGAGAACCTAAAAAATTCGGAATGTATTTGGGAATAATTAAAAATATCGGCTTGCCACGCGCATACAAAATATTCGCCGAATTAAAACAAGCAAAAAAAATTGAGACACCAGGCAAATTATTCCTTTATTTATCTGCCTACAAACCCCGCACCTTTTCTGGACAGGATGCTACGCATCAAGAATCCAATAATCCAGAAAAGGTGCGGGGTAAAAAGCCGGTAAAAGAAAAAAATAACAATCTACCTCAAAATGGAAATCGTAAAAGAACCCAAAAAAATACTTCGCAAAAAATTAAAAAGCGTAGAAAAGATAACGCCTGAAATTAAAGCGCTAATTTCTGATATGAGGAAAAAGATGGTTGAGTCCAATGGCGTGGGATTGGCGGCTAATCAGATAGGCCATGATTTGCAGATTTTTGTGATTGATAAAAATCTGGCAGACGAAAACGGCGCGCCAGATGCCTACATCAACCCGGAGATTACGGAGTTTTCCAAAAATACCGGCGAAGTAGAGGAGGGCTGTTTGAGTATACCCGGGTATTGGCACCAGATAAAACGCTCAAAAAAAATAAAAATAAAGGCACTTGATGAAAACGGCAAAAAAATCAAAATAAAAGCGCGAGGGTTTCTCGCGCGTGTCTTACAACACGAATATGATCACTTGCAAGGAATGCTCATAAGAGATCGGGTTTAATTTGTTTCAGCTAAAAAACCAGCCACCTTATGAATAATGAATCCGACTATATAAATCAGTAATGCGGCCCAAAGTGGTAAGCCCATTTTTTTACTTATCAAAGCAACAGCCACTCCAGAAAGTCCGGCAATCAAATAGTTCATATAAACACACCTCTTAGTTTATTATACATAATTAACGTGCAAGAGTCAAAAACCAAAATAATTTTCTTTGGGACGGCGGATTTTGCGGTGCCGGTATTGGGAGCATTAGTTAAGGCGGGCTACTATATTGTGGCAGTTGTTACTACGCCGGATAAGCCAGTTGGGCGCAAACAAATCCTCACTCCCCCGCCGATTAAGGTTGCAGCACAAAAACTAGGCCTCAATGTTTTACAACCGTCTAGTCTTAAAAATGATCCCGATTTAAAATTTATAATTTATAATTTAAAATTAGATATCGGTGTCGTTGCCGCTTATGGCAAACTTATCCCGCCAGAAATTTTTAATTTGCCCGGGCATAGTATGGTGGTCGTTCATCCTTCTTTACTACCTAAATATCGTGGCCCCTCACCAGTTCAAACAGCTATTTTAAATGGAGAAAAAATATCTGGCGCTACTATAATGAAAATTGACGAGGAATTAGACCATGGACCAATTATTTCTTCGGAAAATTACAAAATATCCGGCATTGACTTATTCCCCAAAATTAATGCAGAGATATGGCAATTAGGCGCGGAACTTTTGATAAAAACCTTGCCGGATTATTTATCCGGCAAAATTAAACCGCGACCGCAAGACCACACACAAGCAACTTTTACTAAAAAATTTACGGCCGAAGACGGGGAGATCAAACCTAACGACACCCCCGAACAAACATATAATAAAATACGGGCTCTGAACCCGGAACCGGGCGTGTTTATATGGCTTGAAAAAAACGGTAAAAAAATAAGTCTAAAGATATTGGCCGCCGAAATGGAAAATGGTCGCCCAAAATTTAAAAGAGTGCAACTTGAAGGTGGCAAGCCAATGGATATAAAAGAATTTTTGGCAGGCCATCCCAATTTTAAAGTAAATCTGTTATAATTTTTATTGTGGATCCCGAACGAGACAGCAAGAGTTTATATTATAAGCAAAACCAAATAATCAAACCAGGCTTTCTTTTACGGGATAACTTAAAAGATACGGATTAGGTTTAAGGTTTAAAGATTTAAACCTAATCCTGTCTCGTACGGGATGGAAAAAGAAAGAGTCCTTGAAGTAGAAAATTTATCAGTTTCATTTAACGGCCAAAAGGTTTTGGATAATATTAATTTTTCCCTGAACAGGGGCGAGGTTTTGGCCGTAATCGGTCCTAATGGTTCAGGTAAGAGCGTGCTATTCCGCACTTTGCTTGGACTTGTCCCCTATTCTGGAAAAATAAATTGGGAAACCGGACTCAAAATTGCCTATGCACCCCAAAAGCTCATCATTGACCGAGGACTGCCGCTAAGCGTCAAGGAGTTTCTTGGTCTCAAGTCGGCATCCAAAACAAACATGCTGCAAGCCTTGTCCTCCGTTGGCATTAATACAGACTCCGAACACGAGCACCACCTTGAACACCATATTCTCAATCGCCAAATGGGTTTATTGTCCGGCGGAGAATTCCAAAGAGTTCTTGTCGCCTGGTCTCTGGTTGATAATCCTGACGTTCTGCTTTTCGACGAACCAACTTCTGGCATAGACATCGGCGGAGAAGAAACTATTTACAATCTCCTTCACGAGCTTCAAGACAAAAGAAAATTAACGATTATTTTAATATCCCACGACCTGAACGTTGTTTATAAATATGCTAAAACTGTCATTTGCCTTAACAGGCAGCAGGTTTGTTTTGGGGAACCACATACTGTATTAAGCCCAAAAGATTTATCATCACTTTACGGCGGGGAAGCAAAGTTTTACCATCATGACCACTCTTTGAGTGAGAATTAAAAACATCTACGATAGTTATAAAAATGG
Source organism: Candidatus Yanofskybacteria bacterium (assembly GCA_016181175.1). NCBI lineage: Bacteria > Candidatus Yanofskyibacteriota > Candidatus Yanofskyibacteriota bacterium. Next base: position 33,841 of record JACOZV010000002.1, on the reverse strand, counting down.
TTAACGAATTACAATTGATTTCTGCGATTTTCGTCGGTATAGCTTCCGGCTATCTGGGTTCCTTTATGGTCCTCAAGCGTATGGCTCTTGTGGGTGATGCCTTGTCTCATGTCGCCTTGCCTGGCATAGCATTGGCATTACTTTTTAACATAAACCCATTTTTAGGCGCTTTTGCCACATTGTTTGCTGGCATAATCGGCATCTGGCTTATAGAACATAAGACGGAATTGCCGGCCGAATCAGTAGTCGGCTTGTTTTTTACTTTTTCTCTTGCCGTTGGCTTACTTATCACGCCTGAAGAAGAATTACTTGAAGCATTATTCGGAGATATTGCAACCATATCTGGTACCGACGCCTTGCTAGCCATAATTTTCTCTCTGACAGTGCTTTTTATAATGAAATCTATTTCAAAAGGATTTATTCTTGGAACAATTTCAAAGGACTTGGCTAAGGCATCCGGCATCAAAGTGGCCCGTGATAATTTTATTTTCATGATTTTAGTTGCTCTAATTGTAGCTCTGGGAATTAAAAGTGTTGGCACTCTCCTTATGGGCGCCTTGGTTATAATCCCCGCGATTGCCTCCAAAAATATTACTTCCAACATGTACAGTTACACCAAAACTAGTGCCGCCATCGGTTTGGTGAGTTTAGTTGGGGGAATCATCTTGGCTACTCGATTTGGACTTCCGCCAGGCCCCATAGCGGTTCTTACCAGTACAGCCATATTTTTGGCCACTCTTGCATTTAAAAAATAATTTTGTTTCAATTATCGGATTATGTCTCTTGGCGTAAACGAACTAAAACCCAAAACTTTCTTTATCTGGGAAGGTCAACCTTATGAGGTGCTTGAAACGCATCATCTTAAGATGCAACAACGACGTCCAGTGGTACAAACACGCATGCGCAACCTGCTTAACGGCAAAACCTTGGAGCGCAATTTTGCCCAGTCAGATATTTTTGAGGAAGCTAACATCGAACGCAAGGGCGTTAAGTTTTTATATAACCACCGTGATGAATATTGGTTTGCCGATCCGTCAAACCCAGCGCAAAGGTTTAAACTGGAAAAGGAAATTATCGGCGACAATTACAAATTCCTTAAACCCAACACTTTGCTTGAAGCTATAACTTTTGATGGAAAAATAATAAACATAGAATTACCTATTAAAATGGATTTCCGTGTAATAGAGGCCCCGCCGGCCATACGCGGCGATACGGCCCAAGGAGGAGTCAAACAAGTTAAATTGGAAACAGGCGCCATGGTTAACGTCCCGCTATTCGTTGGTGAGGGTGATATTGTCCGTCTTAATACCGAAACTGGAGAATATGTAGAGAGAGCCAGTAAAGGCTAGGAGCTAACACTCGCCTCTTTATTCTTTTTAGAAAAAATCAGAACAAATAAAGGAACCACCGCCCACCAGAATTGGGCGGTTTTTGTCGCAAAATATGGGACTAGTTTTGACGGAACACGCTCTATAAGTTCCGGCGGAAAGTAAGAAAGCATAATTGTCGCCAAAAATCCCATTTCCACTACCGCGATTAATACAACGGCGGCGATTGACGATTCGGCAAGGGTCAGGCGATGCTTAAGAACCGAACGATTTAAAATTCCAAAGGCAATTCCATAAATTAAGAAAAATAAACCAAAGTGCAGCCAATAGTCGGGCACGTTTTTTATTGATGTACGCAATTTATCAAAATATACAAAATGCGATTCCAGAAAAGCGGCAACGTACAAGCTCAATAATACCAATAGTATACGTGACCGGCCTAAGCTTAATGCCACCAACAAAATTGCAAAAACAAAAAAAGAAATAATTAACCAATCATAACGCAAACCTGATACATTAATATTACCTGCCAGCCCCTGGGCAAACTTGGAAAAATCCATTAGATAAATCAATATTTGAGAAATAATTTGGTTAGCCATGATCAATGTAATTATAACATCAGTCAATAAGATTAAAAAACCTCGTTATTTACGAGGTGAATAAGCAATCTTTAATTAAACGGCTCACCAGCCCATTTTTTCAAACAACAAATCGTGACCCTGCTGAGCAAGAAAAACCGCGTCCTGGTCGGCCCGATGAGGCTTTGTACGCTCATCTTTTACGCCTAATTCTCTTAAAGAAGCGCCTGCTTTTCTCATGTAACCACGATAAACGGAGTCCAAATCAAGACCACTCCATCCATAAGGAGACGGCGACCGTAGATCATCGTAAAGACCGAAACATAAATCTATTCTACCACCATCAAAAAAGACGGTATCGGTCACACCGATAACTTTTTCTTCTCCACTTTTCATGCTTTTAATCCAATCGCTAAACCTTTGCATGGCCGAAAATCGTTCTTCACAACGTTTTGCCATGAATCTTAAAACTTTTTCCGGATCAAATTTCAAACTTTTAGAGTCAAACCTGTCATCTCTCAACTTGATCTCTTCAATACACATTAATTGAGAACAACCGACCCTCATCGCTTCTATGTCATAACAATAGGAATCGGGAATCAACTCGGCATAAAAAACCAGTCCCTTTTTCCAATAATCCTCAAAAGTGATTTTTTCACGTGTTATTACGGCCGCCCCAATAGATATGGTGCTGTGCCGTCCAAGTTTCCCACCGGCAGATTCAACGTCATTGGCTATATAAATCATCTAGCTCTCCTTGGTTGTCAAAAATCATGAAACTAAAATAACGCGTTTAGTCAAAAATTACAAATTTCATATTAAATTTCCCTGGCCAATTCCTCAACTAACTTCCTGGCTTTACCGCTTAATTTTCGCGGTGTTTCAATTTTTATTTTAACTATCTGGTCACCTTTGTGGGAACCGTGCACACCCAAGCCCTTCAGACGCAATAATTCGCCATTTTGGACACCAGACGGTATCTCAATTTCTTTTTCTCCGTCCAGTGTCGGAACAGACAAATGCGCACCAAGAACCGCATCGGTGATTTTTATAGGCATTTCATAAACTATGTCATTGCCAACACGTCTAAAGCTCTTGTCCGTCTCAACGCTGACCTGAACGTATAAATTCCCGGATTTTTTGCCGCGAAAACCAGCCTGTCCTTCGCCTTTGACAATAAATGCTTCGCCGTTATTGATACCTGCGGGAATTTTAAGCTCAATGGTTTTATCTTCACGTTTTTTACCCTCACCCTTACAAGCATGACAGTTCGTTTTGGGCACCTTGCCACTACCACGACAAATATTGCATATATACACTCTGGTTATATTTCCAAAAAATGAAGCAGTGGCTTCTCTGACTTCACCCCTACCGCCGCAAACGGAACAGTTGACCAAGTCGGTCCCCTTTTCAGCACCACTGCCGCCGCATTCCCTACAGGAAACATCTTGTTTAATCTGAATGGTTTTCTTCGCGCCGCGAGCAGCTTCGTAAAGACTAATGGCTAAACTGATTCTCAAATCCATGCCTATGCCAGATTCTTCTGGCTCGCGCCTAGCTGCCCTGCTTCGCCCGCCAAAAGCATCACCGAAAATATCAAAAATATCTTCAAAATTAAAATTCTGCCCGCCTTGAGCTTCCCCGAAAGGTCCCTGTCTAAATCCACCGAATCCCTGTGAAAAATCAAAACCATCAAAAGGACCTTGCCTGCTGAATCCCTGGGAACCAAAAGCAGATCCGAATTGATCGTATCGCGAACGTTTATTGGGGTCGGAAAGCACTTGATAGGCCTCGTTTATTTCTTTGAATTTTTTCTCGTCCCCGCCTTGCTTGTCGGGATGATATTGATGGGCCAGCTTTCGATAGGCCTTTTTAATATCTTCCTGCGAGGCGCTTTTTGGCACCCCTAAAGTTGTATAAAAGTCATCGGTAGTTAACATAATTTTTTCTATTTGTTAGTATTTTAACATATCCGTCTTTTCTTTAAAAAAGAGGTGGAAAATGGCATCTACTACTATTAAGCACGGGCTAAACAAAGAAGAAACAAACAGTTTTATTGCTCCATATCTTGCTAACAATATTTCAACTAATGTTGTGGTATTTATTAATACATCAGCAATTCGTTACTCCCTAGAGAAAAAAGATAAGGTAAGCGTCAGTACATCAGAAATCTTCGATTCAGTACAACGAATGCTTGAATCTGGCGGTTTAAAAATTTTGGCATCAGATGTTATATTGAGAGCTTCAGATGGGCAGGCTAGAAGTTGTGAGTGTTCTGTATTGTTGACTTGTCCAGAAAACTAAAAAGAAGGCATGAAATAGACAGGAGGGTCTGGTAATCAGGAGAAATCCTGATTTTTATTTACTAAAAAATTACAAACCATAAGCCGATACCAATCGGCGGCTTTTATCGTTCGCAAATTGCTAAGAAAAGTACTAGCCCGACGGATTTTCCGGCGGAGGCGCGCGCGTTTTGCTCCTGTCCCGAAGGGCCAGCAAAACACGCGCGCGTAGCCGGACAGCAAAACGGCGAACTATCTATTTTCCCCCTGTTTTTTGGTCTTCCTCTTTTAACTCCTCGCTCTCTGGTTTCTCCTCCGGCTTCTGCTCCCCTGCCTGCCCCGAGGTGGCATCACCACTTTTCGGGGTTGATTGCTTATACAATATTTCCCCTATTTTCTGCGCTGCCACGGACAATTCTTCTGTGGCTTTTTTAATTATGCCAACGTCTTCACTTTTCTTAGCTTCGTTTAGAGCTGCCATTTTGTCTTCAATATTTTTGCGTTCCTCGGCACTTATCTTATCCCCCGCATCTTTCATTGCTTTTTCCGTCGAATAAACCAATGTCTCCGCCATATTGCAAGAATCAACCAGCTCTTTTTTCTTGGCATCTTCGGCGGCAAATTTTTCCGCTTCGGCTGTCATTTTTTTCTTTTCTTCATCTGTCAATCCAGACGATCCCTCAATCCTAATAGACTGCTCTTTGTTTGTTGCCTTGTCCTTGGCTTTTACATTCAAAATACCGTTAACATCAATGTCAAAAGTCACTTCAACCTGCGGCACACCGCGCGGAGCAGGCGGAATACCATCCAGAATAAACTTGCCAAGCGTTTTATTGTCCGCTGACATTGCCCGCTCGCCTTGCAATACGTGTATTTCAACTGATGGCTGATTATCTGCCGCCGTTGAAAATGTTTGGGTCTTGGCAGTCGGCACGGTGGTGTTTTTCTCTATCATTTTGGTCATTACGCCACCGAGAGTCTCTATGCCAAGTGAAAGAGGAGTTACGTCAAGCAGTAATACATCGCGAATATCACCCTGCATTATACCGCCCTGAATTGCCGCGCCTATTGCCACAACTTCATCAGGATTTATGTCTTTGTGCGGTTCTTTGCCGAATAATTTTTTAACCGCCTCAATAATAGCTGGCATTCTGGTCTGACCACCAACAAGAATTACCTCGTTTATGTCAGACATTTTAAGCCCCGCTTCTTCTACGGTTTTACTGGTTAATTCTATCGATTTATCAATATAGTCTTTGACTAAATCATCAAGTTTGGCTCGCGTAAACGACATGCTGAAATGCTTAGGCCCGGAAGCATCGGCGGTCAAAAAAGGAATATTAATTTCTGTCTGCATCGTGCTTGATAACTCGTGCTTTGCTTTTTCCGCCGCATCCTTGAGACGCTGAACCGCCAACTGATCTTTGCTTATGTCCACGCCATTTTCTTTTTTAAATTCATCAATTAGATATTGGATAATCTTCTGGTCAATATCATCTCCCCCCAAATGGGTATCTCCGCCAGTACTACGGACTTCTATGGTGTCTTCGGAAACCTCGAGCACTGAAACGTCAAAAGTTCCGCCGCCAAAGTCGTAGACGACAATTTTTTCATCTTTTTTCTTGTTGAAACCATAAGCAAGCGCGGCCGCTGTCGGTTCATTGATAACGCGCTTAACGTTAAGTCCGGCAATTTCACCAGCGTCTTTAGTAGCTTTACGCTGGGAGTCGTCAAAATATGCGGGCACTGTAATAATAGCGTCGGTAATCTTCTCACCAAGCTTATCTTCAGTGTCCGTTTTTAATTTTTGCAAAACCATTGCCGAGATTTCTGCAGGCTTATACCATTTTTCCTGCATTTTTACTTCTACATCGCCATTTGAACCCTCCTTAATCTCATAGGGCAGAAGCTTCTTGTCGTGTTGAACCTCTGTATCTGAAAAACGGCGACCGATAAGCCTCTTAACTGAAAAAATGGTATTGGCGGGGTTGGTAACGGCTTGGCGCTTGGCAGTAACGCCGACATAACGCTCGCCGTTTTTACCAACAGCAACCACCGAAGGAGTGGTCCTCATCCCTTCCTTATTTTCCAGCACTCTCGGCTGTCCGATCTCCACAATCGCCATCGCCGAATTAGTTGTTCCCAAATCAATTCCAAGTACCTTGCTCATGTTTATTATTTTTAGGTTTTTGCCAAAGTATGTTTCAGGCATTCCGACGAACGGATTGCTCGGTTGATTTTTGATAAAATATTTCTCCGTCAAAAATCAAATCCGTGAGACGAAATAGCGTAGCCGCCGCTGGAGCGGCGAAGCGTGCCTGAGGCATGCTTTGGCTAAAACCGCTTTATTATTTTATAATTTTAACCCTTGCCGGCCTGATTACTCTGCCATTCATTGTATAGCCGACTCTTACTTCCTCTATATTTCTTGCCCCGTTGTCGCCGTCAGGCGATTTTACGGGGTCGCCTTCTTCCATGCTTACTACCTCATGTAACATTGGATCAAATTTTACCTGCCCTGAGCCCGTCGAAGGGCCGCCTACCTCAATTTTTTCCACGCCATATTTTTTTAACAAATCTTCAAACTTTTTAATTACCTGCCCCAGACCTGCATCTTTGACTTGCTTTGTAGCCATATATAAATCGTCCATGGTATCCAATAATTCTAAAATCAAACCCGCATTTGCAAACTTAACAAATTCCTCCATTCTCTTGGCCTCATCTTTTTTGTAGTTTACAAAATCGGCTCTCTCGCGCTTCCAATTATTTAAATATTCTTCTGTCATATCTTTCTCGTCGGCAACAATGGTTTGATTTATATTGTTTTGATTTTGATTTTCGTTTTTTTGTTTTTGGTCATCCATATTTTTTGATTTAATTGGCAAAAATTTAGTGACTGGGCCCAAAAAGTTTTTTCCACCTTTCTTTTACTTCCCCGCTTGATGCAATACTTATTTCAAAAATGATTTTATTTTTTAACCGTATTAAAAGAAGGCGCGACAGTCCTCCATCGCCCAGATAAACTTTTACATCTAGCTTTTTAGAATTTATCAGAGCACGAATTTCTTCCCTACTCCATTCTGGCAAGGAATAAGTACCCTTTTCTCCAATCAGAATTTCGTTTATTTTTTCTAACAACTCGTATACCCTTCCTTCATCACCGCTCAAAATAGCTTCCTTAAGCGCATCTGTTTCTGCTTTGTGTTCAAATTTTTGTTGTGTGGTGTTTTCTAACTTGTCTATACTGTTTTGCTTAGTTTGTTTAACTCGTGTGTCACATACTTAATTAACCCCAAATTTTTTGCGTAGTCCATCCTGGTAGGACCCACCAACGTCAGTGAACCGGTTAAATTCTGCGGCAGGTTGTATCTTGCAAACATAATCGTCTCATCCCTGATATTCCGAACAGGATTTTCTCGCCCAATAAAAACTTTAATATCATCAATAAAAAATTCTTTTTCGATTTGATTAAATAAGGAATCGAACTCATCAAAAAAACTGGTCAACCTGAACATTCTATCAAACTCCCGGAATTCCGGCATTTCAAATAGACTTGAAAGCCCGACCTTGAAAAATTCGTCTTCATCAATGATGTTGGTTATAACCAAATTTTCTGATAAATCCGAGAGTGTCTGCGCCACTATCCTATTTATTTCTCTCGGATCATCTCCGGCTCCGACAATGGCAGTTTTTATTTCTTTTTCTTGTTTTTCATTTTTCATCTCTTGCTTTTCGCTTACAATATTATCCACATAATATCTGTATGCCATATCTGTCGGTATACGACCGCTGGAGGTGTATAAATGTGCCAAAAAACCAAGCTCTTCCAAATCATTCATTTCAGACCTAATAGTAGCCGAACTTAAGCCAAAAAATCCTGATTTTTCAAGCAGTTTTGAACTTACCGGTTCTGCGGTCCTAATAAAATTTTCAATTATAGAGGCAAGCAGCGCTCCCTGTCTATTAGTAATCATATTACCCATTATACACATTGGCACTCTAAGGTCAAGAGTGCCAATTGGTAAAAACAAATCCAGTTGTTATAATTCAAGAATGCACAAACTAAAACAATTCTGGCAGCGGTTAGGTCCAGGCTTGATTACCGGGGCTTCGGATGACGAACCGTCGGCTATTGCCACCTACTCCATTGCCGGAGCCAAATTCGGTTACCGTTTTTTGTGGGTAGCCTTGTTCTCGCTTCCACTTATGATAGCAATCCAGGAAATGAGCGCCCGCATCGGTAGGATTTCAAATCGCGGCCTGGCCGGCAATATGAAAAAGTTCTATCCGCGCTGGCTTATGTTTTTGATAGCCATCTTGATTGTGGGAACCAATACGATCAACATCGGGGCCGATATGTCCGGCATGTCGCAAGCTTTGGCAATAATTACGCCTTTTCCTGAAAAAATAACCGCCGTTGTTATGATGATAATTATTTTAGCCGTTACGATCTTTGTGTCTTATCAGAAAATTTTCATAATATTCAAATGGCTGGCTTTGAGCTTGTTTGCATATATATTTGCCACATTCACCGTCCACCAAAACTGGTCGCAAGTCTTTTATCATACCTTTGTGCCCAGTTTTGTTTTTAACAAAGATTTTTTTGTGGTTCTGACTGCTTTTATGGGCACGACATTGTCGCCCTACTTGTATTTTTGGCAGGCAAATCAGGAAGTTGAGGAAAAAACAATTGAGCAATGCAAGCCCGGCCAGATATGCCACTTGCGCCCGACAACCGATGACGAATTGAAAACCTTAAAAATGGATACGCGGTTTGGCATGGTTTTTTCCAATATCATAACTTTTTTTATAATCGCCTTGACCGCCTCCACTCTTTTTAGAGCTGGAATTAATAATATTGAAACTCTGCGTGACGCCGCCGAAGCATTAAAACCGCTTGCCGGGGAATATTCTTACCTTTTATTCACAATTGGTATAATAAGCTCGGGATTTTTGGCAATACCAGTATTGGCCGGTTCGGCCGCTTACGTTGTGGCGGAAATTTTCGGTTGGTCTGAAGGTCTGGATAGAAGTTTTACCAAAGCCAAGCAATTTTACGGTATAATTATAATTTCAGCGGTAATCGGCCTGCTAATCCCGCTTTTCGGGTTCCATCCCATAAAAGCCTTGTTTTACACTTCCATATTATATGGCATTATTGCTCCAATTTTGATATTGATGGTAATACATATGGCAAACAACAAAAAAGTGGTCGGGGAACGCGTAAATAGCCGCACATTGAATATACTGGGTTACCTTACATTTTTTATTATGACATTTTTTGCAGTATTAATTTTCTTTATTTTGTAGTATGAGATGGTTTCAAAACTCCATTTCTGCTGCAACCCCTGATTTTTGAATAATACTTTGTCAGATTTCGTAAAATGTCCTCACCGTAGCTTTTGCTACGTTTCCGGGCATTTTACTCATCTTTCTCGTCTTATTAAAAAATCAGAAATTTCGCTACGAAAGGAGTTTTGAAACCATCTCTTATGCAAATCTACAACACCCTAACTCGCCAAAAAGAAGAATTTAAACCGGCTGAACCCAAGAAGGTTAAAATGTTTGTCTGCGGACCAACGGTTTATGATTATATCCACGTTGGCAACGCCAGAACCTATACGGTTTTTGACGTTGTCGCAAAATATTTAAGACACAAGGATTATGATGTTGAATATATACAAAACATTACCGATATTGACGATAAAATAATTACTCGCGCGCTTGATCTAGGAAGAGACCCATTAGATTACGCAAAAGATTATGCTGACCTATTTTTAGAAGATATAAAAAAGTTGGGAATTGATTCGGTTAGTCATTACGAACCGGCCACGAAAAACATTGATCAAGTCATAAAACAAGTCCAAACTCTCATAAAAAAGAGTAACGCGTATAAAATAGAGGGCGACGGTTTATATTTTGATCTAAAAACGTTCCCGGAATATGGCAAATTATCCGGCAGGACAGTTGAAATGGCCGAAGATGGTCTATCCCGCATTGATGATAATCCAAACAAGAGGAATCGCGGTGATTTTTGTCTCTGGAAATTTTCTAAACCGGAAGAACCCGGCTGGGATAGCGAGTTCGGCTACGGTAGACCGGGCTGGCACATAGAAGATACCGCCATCACCGAGAAATACTTTGGGCCCCAATATGACTTGCATGGTGCTGGTGCAGATTTGATGTTTCCACACCACGAAGCGGAAATTGCTCAGCAAGAGTCAGCTTCCGGACTAAAACCTTTTGTCCGATACTGGATGCATGCAGGATTTTTGGTTAATAAAACCCAAAAAATGTCTAAATCATTAGGTAATTTTATGATTTTACGCGAAGCTTTGAAAAACTACAGTCCAGAAGTTTTACGGTTTTATTTCCTAAGCTCGCACTACCGCTCGCCATTAGATTACAACGAAGAATTGCTGAAACAAGCAGAGGCCGCAACAAATCGTCTTGCTGAATTTATTTCCAGGCTAAAATCTGCTCAAAATTCACTTGGTAGCTCAGCTACTAAGTTGGATATGGTTGGTAAAATCAAGGAAAATTTTGAAAAAGAAATGGATGATGACTTTAATACTCCTCGCGCCATTAGCCATATATTTGATTTAGTGAGAACGGTTAATCCGATGATAGATTCCGGTAAATTAGACAAGGATGATTCTAAAAAAATTATTGGCTTGCTAAATAATATTAATAAAGTCCTTGGTATTATCCCTGAAAAAATCCAAGAAATACCAGCGGAAATACAAAAACTAGCCAGTGAACGGGAAACTGCCCGCCAACAAAAAGATTTCACCCGCGCCGATGAACTCCGTGAACAAATAAAAAACCTCGGCTATGAGGTTGAGGATACTAATTACGGGGCGTTAATCAAAAAACTTCCACAGGCCTCCTGATTTTCTTACACAGTTCTCCGTTTGCCGCTTGAAAACTGCGGATTTATATTAATAAATCCTTGTTTTCTGCGCGTTTTCCGACTAGTCCTAGTGTTACCCGACAATTCTTAACGCTCACAAAGCTAATTTGTTAATCGGGATATGAATGATAAAAATCATGAGGCCCGCTTCGCCACTTTTCTCAAAAAACAAAAAACCAGCTGGTTGGGCTGGCTGCACTCAAGGTGTGTGGGTTACTCTGTCCCTATGGTTCACTCAAAGTAAATGGGTTGCTCGACAATTCTGGCTCACTCCCACTTTGTGGGTTACTACTCTTGTATGGCTCACTCAATTATTTTGGGTTGCTCGCCTATTGTGACTCGCTCGCACATATTGGGTTTCTTGTCCTTTCTGGCTCACTCACTGGGAGTGGGTTTCTCACATTTCTTGGCTCACTCACTGACACTGGGTTGCTTGCATTTCATGGTTCGCTCATTTCCTATGGGTTACTTTTACGTTGTGACTCACTTGCACCCATTGGGTTTCTAGGATGTGATGGCTCACTCGTAGATTATGGGTTACTCGCAGACATCGGCTCACTCTTTTCTTGTGGGTTTGCTCATCTCTGATGGCTCACTCACTGTGAGTTGGTTGCTCACGTGTCTTGGCTCGCTCGGATATAATGGTTTGCTCCATTTGTATGGCTCACTCAAATCCATTGGGTTGCTCGTCTCCTGTAGTTCACTCACCGTCGTTGGATTGCTCAAATCTTGTGGTTCACTTATCAGTCGTGGGTTACTTTTCTTGCACGGCTCACTTGGTGGTCACGGGTTTCTTTCATTTTATGGCTCACTCGTTTCTTATGGGTTTCTTCTTTCGTGTGGCTCGCTCCTCACTCATGGGTTACTCGAAAATAATGGCTCACTTCCACTGCCAAAAAGATTTGGGCTCAACCTTCAGAAGGTTGAGCCCGTGTGTAACGGTCTTAGACCGTTACCGTTTTGCTCTCCTCGGTCGTGACGTCGGCGTCGGACACCCGTTCCAAAGACCCCACGTCTTTGTCGCACATCTGCCACGGGTCGATGATGTCCACGTGGCCGAGTATGCCCTGCACGTAGGGATTGGTTACTGGCAAGCCCTCGGCTTCGCGCCAAATGGCCCAGAGGTGGTCCAAAAATCTCTGAACCATCCACCGCCGGCACATCATGTCCAGATGCCCCTCAAACAACACCCCCTCCTGCTCCTTTTTGGGAGACAGTTTGGTGTTGCAATCGGGGCAGAAGAAGGTCGTCTTTGGGACTGTCTTCTCCTGAACACATTTGGCACAGTAGCGACCTTTGGGCGTAGGCATCACCTTGACACCAAGACGTCCAAGCTCGGCCAGCTTCCAGCCCTTGTAAAGAAGGTACTGCTCGTAGTACCTGTTCTTCCTGAACATGAAACCAAACTGGCCAAGCCGGAACAGAATCGTCCGGAGCTCAAGGTTGAACTCCAACAACTCACCAGCCTCGCGCTTGCTTTCCGGGGTTAAACCGGCAAACTTGCGCAGGGCGCTCGGTTTGGTCAGACGCTCAATCCCCCGGACGAAAACCCAGAGATTACCACTACCGTCATCCACCGGCTGAGGATATTTGATGCCCGGCGGAATCATGACGTCCCCGGCGGGATACCACTTTCCGAATTCCTCAATGATGCCGAGGATTTTGCCCATGATCTCCAGATAGCAGCCTGTTATCCGGCTCCACCAAAAGAACGTGGGGTGACTTGTGGCGTACTCCTTGAGCTTGCCGTCAACGAAACTCTCAAGGTGCTTAGTACGCTTCTCAAGCTCCTTGGTATCGGGATCGGTGCGTTTGGCGATTGCCAAGTGCGCATTGCGCACTTGCGAAGCCACTCGCAAGCCTTCTGTGCTTAGAGCGGAGGCGGCAAAACCAGCCGCTCCGATTGGTTTTGCCAGACCCAAAGGCCTAGCAAAACCGTTTCCATTGCCCTTTACTGCATTGGGTTTTCTGGTCATTTCCTGATTCTCCTCTACAAATTGGGTTGTTAAACAACGAGATTTTTAACACTTTCATTATAACATAAACCCAAAAGAAATGCAAGTTTTCGTATTTTGCTAACTAGCCAAATAAAAAACCGCTTTTTATGAAGCGGCAATAACCATAAAACTTGTCAGGAGCTCACTCTGTCTTGAATTGATAGAATTTCGCGGATTTTTTAGCTTTTTCTAATTTTTTGGAAGCGGAAGCTATTTTGTATCTTAATTCTTTTAACTTTTTAATTTTATTTTCTACCTCTTCTCTAGTAACCGACTCCAGGGGTTGATCAATAAAAGCCGTTCTTTCACTCTCTGCTATTTTCAAATTTTCTCTCAATTCATCTAATTTTTTTGTTACCAATGGCTGAATAATTCGTCGCTCTGGTTCTTCTGATACAGATATAGGAGGATTAACACCAAAAATTATTCGAAATTCTAGGCTAGGCGATAAAAGGATTCCAACCATGGCTATGATTATACATATCGTCGCAATTAATATGAGAAAAGCAGACCCAACGCTACCTTTTTGGTACTTTTTTTCCATAATTTTTTCTCCTTTTTCCTAAATTGTTAAGCAACTCAATAGTATTATGTATTATACACGATTACTGTTTAGTGTCAAATGGTAAATTTAAAAAAATGGCGGCTGGTAATTTAATAACATCTTATCCTCTACCCAAGTGCCAATGCCTGCATTATAATTATTGGTTATGAACAAATCTCAAACTGCCATAGACAAACTTCCACCGCAAAATATTGAAGCCGAAAAAAGTTTGATTGGTTCGCTTTTGCTTGATAAAGAATCAATAAATAAAATTGTTGATTCTCTTGAACCACAAGATTTTTACAGCCGCACCCATCAGATAATATACGAAAGCATGCTCCGTCTTTACGAAAAACGGGAACCGATAGATATTTTGAGTTTGTCCAATCTGCTTGAAGAAACCGGCCACCTTGAAGCCATCGGCGGCGTCGGCTATCTCACCTCCCTGGTCAATTCCGTTCCCACCGCCGCTCACGTAGTAAATTACGCCAAAATTGTTGAACGCAAAAAGGTCCTACGCGACCTCATTGACACCGCGCACCACATACTTGGTCTTGGCTATCAAGAAGACGAGGATGTGGATACACTCCTTGATCAAGCTGAACAAAAAATATTTTCAGTTTCTCAAAAATCAATCCAGCAATCTTTCCAACCCCTTGATAAATCATTGCACGAGGCATTTGAACGCCTTGACATGCTGCATAAATCAGACGGTACCATGCGGGGAATTCCCAGCGGGTTTTACGATCTGGACAATATTACCGCGGGATTTCAAAAATCAGACTTAATCATTTTGGGAGCCAGGCCGTCTCTCGGTAAAAGCACTATTGCTCTTGATATTGCCAGACATGCCGCCAAAACTACCGGATTGCCAGTCGGCATATTTACTCTTGAAATGTCCAAAGATCAGGTCGTTGATAAGCTAATTGCCGCTGAAGCTGGTATAAGTTTATGGAAATTAAGAACTGGGCGCTTGTCATCAGAGGGCGACGGTAATGACTTTGAAAAAATTCAGATTGCCCTAGATAACCTCGCGCAAAGCAATATTTTCATTGATGATGCCTCATCACCGTCAGTGCTCCAGATTCGCGCCATGGCAAGGCGCCTTCAGGCCGAAAGAGGGCTTGGCATGCTGATTGTTGACTATTTGCAGTTAATACAACCCAACAGGGGCTATGACAGCCCGGTTCAACAGATTACCGAAATATCAAGAAATCTTAAGGCGCTCGCCAGAGAGCTAAGTATTCCGGTTATTGCCATTTCTCAGTTATCACGCAATTCGGAGTCGCGCCCCGACCAGCGGCCCAAGTTATCTGATTTACGCGATAGCGGTTCGCTGGAACAAGACGCTGACGTGGTTATGTTTATTTACCGTGAAGACCGCGTCAAAAAAGACACGGAAAAGAAAAACATCGCCGAGATTATCGTTGCCAAGCACAGAAATGGCCCGGTCGGATCAATTGAACTCTATTTTGACGAAGACACTGTGTCGTTTAAAAACCTTGCTAAAAATATATGAGCTCTAAACTCCAAAAACTGATTGAATATTTCACAAAACTGCCGGGGATTGGGCCGAGGCAAGCAACACGGCTGGTTTTGGCAATGGTGGAATGGCCAAAAAACGAACTGGACGAATTTTCACAATCAGTAAGCGCGTTAAAAGAGGGGGCTATTTTTTGTGATGAATGCTTTAATTTTGCGGACGATAATAAGTGCGCGATTTGCGCAGGCATCAAGCGTGATAAAACCCACATTGCCGTAGTAGAAAAAGTAACCGACTTGCAATCAATGGAAAATACCGGCGCATACAACGGCGTCTATCACGTGTTGGGTGGCCATATTAACCCGGCTAATGGCTCGCTACCCCAAAACCTTAGAATCACAGAATTAAAAGAAAGGATACAAAAATTGCAAAAACTAACACCGGACATTGAAATAATTATTGCAACCAATCCTAATACTTATGGGGAAACAACGGCACTTTATTTGGAAGAGGAACTACGGCCGTTAAATGTAAGAACCACAAGGCTGGCAAGAGGTTTAAATGCCGGTTCGTCAGTAGAGTATGCTGACGAAATCACACTTTCTAACGCACTAAAAAATAGAAGATAGTTAAGAAATTATTTGTAGAATTTCTACCTTGGTGAACGGCTGACGATGGCCTTTTTTCTTTTTATAACGTGTTTTGTTGTGGTACTTGAAAACGATTTTCTTTTTGGCCCTGCCATGGTCAAGCACGCGAGCATGAACCTTCGCGCCTTCCACCAATGGCGTGCCTATTTTGACGCTATCGGCACTGCCGTTGCCGATCATTAATACTTCCTCAAAATCAAACTCGTCTCCCACATTGGGGTTTATTTTTTCAATTAAAAACTTACCGCCTTCGGTAACTTTGTATTGTTTTCCGCCTGTTTTTATAATTGCAAACATTTTTAAAACCTAACAAATTTTATTCCTTTAGTCAACAAAACTATGATTTGCAACAAAAAAGAGCCGCAGTGTCATAACGGCTCTTTGCTTAAGAGCGAGAAAACCAGCTGGACATCTTTTAGATCTCATGCGTCCCCGTCTTCAGGTCTTTTTCATCCTTTTCTGGCAACTTGGGCATCGGCGGGCCTTGGCTAAAAAAATGAAGAAACTCGCTTATTTTTTCTCTGGAAATTCCAGTCTGTGACAATCTGCCGGCGGCATCTTTCAAAATCATCGCCACAAGCCGCCCACAATTATCAACTAAGATGTTACCACCGTGAATCTGACTTTGGTCATTTTGGATAACCCTGGCGTTGACAACACCACCTGACGAAAGCATGAGTAAATCATCATCGCTATTGCCAACATCAAGAAAAACACCCAAATCTAAGTTGCTAACCGGAAGCGGGTGAATGAGTGCAAACATTACGAGTCCTTCTTCCAGATCCCAAGTCAATCTAATTGCCGGAATTCTTTTCCCTTTATAAATAACTACCGTTCTTGCGCCAATCAACATTAGCGGGGAAACGGTGGTTAACATCGTTTGCGGGTGAATCATGATTCCGTCTTGGTCTTCACGGTAAGTCATTCCACCATCCGAAATCTCTAAATGCATCTTCACCATTAACTTCTGCTCCTCTTGCACTGCCGTTCCGGATGTGGGATAAGCCGGCTCTTGCGCCAAAACACGCGCGTCTCCGATTAAAATAGTCATCAACGTAATCATTAAAACAAGACTGTTTTTCATGTCCTTTCTCCTTTTTTCAAAAAACTTTGTCCTAACACGCAAGAAAGCCGGAAACTCTCGAATCTTTTCCTTTGCGCATCAAAAACACGCGTAGGAATAGAGTCGACAGCTCCCGGCTTTTTTAGGCTTCATAGCCATTAAAGTCTGGGGACTTGCCCTTTTCTTTCTTGCTATTATAAGCATACGCTCAATATTTTATGTTGTCAACTGCCTGTACCGCCAACCGGATTTGAACCGGTGTTCCATGGCTGAGAACCATGTGTCCTGGGCCGGGCTAGACGATGGCGGCAATTGTGGACTAACCCAAATTATTATTATATATTAACAAAAAGTTTAGTTTTTTAAAAATTTAAGGAGTATCCTTTGAAAATTAACATATTCACAAAAGCAATGCTATTTTTACCGCGCAAAATTTTTATTGCCGGTAAAACTAGACAAGAAGCTCTAAATGTCGCGGTCAGGCTAAATGTAGAGGGATTTTTGACTACGATAGATGTGCTTGGCGAACATTCAAAAAACGAAGACAATGTTGGAAAGTCATTGTCGGAATATAAACAACTCGTGGACGATATTAAAAAGTATGGCATTCAGTCCACAATTTCAATCAAGCTTACCCATCTCGGTATGGAGCTCGGCTTTGGCTACTGCTTCAACGTTGTCAAAGATTTAGTCAGTTATGCTAGCCGAAACTGCGTAGGTGTTGAATTTGATATGGAGGAATTTAAATACAATCATGATACGATTGAAATTTTTCAGAATTTATCCAAACCAGAAGATAAAAACCGCATCTGTCTTCAAGCAAATATAAAAAATTCTTTTGAGAATTTGGATCTCCTACATGGCCATGGTCACTCGGTTAGATTGGTAAAGGGCGCTTATGAAGAGGCATCGGATGTGTCATTTTACAACCAGGAAGACATAACGGAAAATTTTAAGTTATTAATAAATCTGGCTTTTTTAGGCACAATACGAAATAAACTGCGAAGCATAATGGAACCCGTGCATGCCATTGCAAGCAGAGATAAGGAAATAATTGACTACGCTAGGAAATGTTTTGAGTCCAATCACCGAATCCTGGATAAGAATTGCATAGAGTTCCAATTGCTTCACGGCTATTTGGCGCTGGGCCGCCAGTTGCTAAGCGAGGGCTTCCCCGTAAGAATTTATTTGCCTTACGGCGAAGACAGCGTAGCTTTACCCTACATTCTCCGCCGTCTCAAAATCCCGCACGCCTGGAGACTACTATTTGACTGGCTACTCCAGCTCTAGCAAAACTCGCAATTAGCGGGTTTTTAAATTTTATTTTAGTTTATCGCCCAAGGAAATCGCATTTGATTCTTAAAAACAAAAGCCGATACCAATCGGCGGTTTTTATCACTTTTATAATTGATGAGAAAAGGATGTTTGTTGCCGGTGGAGGCGCGCGTATTTTGCGCCTGTCCCGAAGGGCCAGCAAAACACGCGCGCGTAGCCGGTCAGCAAACCTTAATGTTATAAACTTTTTTGAGAATCAAGTGCGATTTCTTCAACTATTTTTTCCATTTTCATTGCTCTAGACCCCTTCACCAGTACAACATCATTTTCTTTAATCATTTCCTGCACTTTTAATTTAGCCTCCTCGGAAGTATTAAAACTCATTATATTTTCCTTGGACATCTGATTGGCCGCAGAGTCAGCGATTAGCTTAGCGGCATTTCCGACTGTTACCAATAAGTCGCAACATTCAGCGGCCAAGTTCCCTATCGCACGATGGGCTTCTATTTCATATTTACCCAACTCTCTCATGTCGCCCAATACCGCGATTCTGCGGCCCTTCCGACCTAATTCTTCCTTGGCCTTCGTAAAATTTTTAAGCGCATCTAACGCCCCATGCATTGAAAGTGGGGAAGCATTGTAGGTATCATCAATAACCACCGAATTTTTAATTCCCGATAATAGGTTCATGCGTCCGTGTTGCAGATCTATATTTTCAAGCGCACCTGCAATATCAACCAGATTCATGCCAAAATGCAAACCAACCGCCGTTGCCGCCAAAATACCGTATATCTGGTGCTGGCCGGCGAATTTATTAATCCTAATCGGAATAAAAGTATTTTTGCTGTTTATTTTAAAAGATAGTCCGCCTATGTTTTGGTTATCATCAACTGCAAAATATGACACATCAGAGGCCCACACATCGGCAAGGTTAGAAAAACCAAACGTCACAACTTTGGCACCAAAAGTTTCTTTCATATCTAAAACCGTTTGGTCATCATAATTTAACACTGCCAAACCATTATGCGCTGGCAGACGTGTTATCAGTTTGGACTTTTCTTTAGCTACCTCTTCCGGACTTGCATAAAACCCCACATGCACCGGCACCTCGCCTACCGCCGTTATAACACCGATTTCCGGCCTGACAATATCAGCCAAATAATCAATATCGCCGGGCTTGGCGGCAGCCAGCTCTAAGACCAGCGCTTTGGGATATTTTTTCTTTGGTAATCCAAATGCCAGCCAAAAAGCTGGTACAATCTGATTCCAGAACTTTAAGAGCCGTAACCAATTTTTAAATCTTAGATTTGCAGTTGATAAGCGCGGATTAATCCCAATAACTGTTTCCGACACTCCAAATTCATTATTAAAATTTTCTTCAGTTTTTCTTACCCAAAACTTGCGGCTCAAAACCGTGAAAATCGCTTCTTTGGCCATAGTCTTACCCACCGAACCGGTGATGCCAATAACTGTCGGCTGATATATAATTTTTAATTTTATAATTTTATAAATAATTTCTAATGTTTAAAAATTAAAACATTAAGATTTATTTAAAAATTAAAAATTGGAAATTAAAAATTTCATCTTGTTGGGGGTATATTGAAGTATCTAATAAGGTATCTTGCTATATCCCCAAATACCGGCGATAAACTATCGGCGGCAAATTTAATTCCTTTTGGCCGTTCCATTTTGATTAAAATTACAAATCTTGGAGAATAAGCCGGAGCAAAACCGACAAAATCGTGTACAAACTGATCGTTGTCCAAATAGCCACCCCCACTAGGATCCGGGATTTGCGCCGTGCCTGTTTTACCGGCTACATCATATCCCTTAATCCTGGCCTTATCAAACCCTTTGTCTACCACATCAACCAGCATGGATTTAAGTTGAACAGAAGTTTTTTCTGTTATGGGTGCGCCCAAAATTTTGGGTTCCGTCTTAACTGTAGTTCCATCGGGTCTCATTATTTCTTTTACCAAATATGGCCGCATAAGTTTCCCCCCGTTTGCAATGGCTGAATAGGCATTTGCCAATTGAAGCGGTGTAACCGCAATGCCTTGGCCGAATGAAGCAGTCAAAAAATTTATTTTACGGCCACTGTAAAGATTGGAGATATTGCCTGAAATTTCGGCATTTAAATCTATTCCGGTTTTTTGACCGAAACCAAAACTAACCACATAATTTAAAAACTGATCATCTCCAGTTTTTTCTTGCGCAAAAATTGCCCCCGTGTTTAGCGAATGTTCCAATACTTGCCGCATGGTTTGAATCCCATTGGCTTTTTCATTGAAATTACGAATTGTATATCCGCCAATTTTTACCGCACCGGTGTCATCATAAGTTGTATTTGGCGTAATTACGCCACTATCCAACGCGGCCGCCATTGTAACCGGTTTAAACGATGAGCCGGGTTCAAAAACTTCTTGAGTATTGGGGTTTAAAAAATCGTTTAATTGATATTCCGAATAGTTATTGGGGTCAAAACTGGGTGAAGAAGCCATTGCTAGTATTGCGCCAGTATTCGGGTCCTCCACAATAATGGAACCTCTCGGCGCGCTCCATTTTTTTAAAACAGAGTTTAACGCTAATGCAACTACAGACTGTATATTTTGGTCAATTGTTAAAACAATATCGCTGCCAACTATGTTAAGATCTTGCTTTGCTTCGTTGCCTTCTGCTTCAGCATTTTCTTTTTTGGCATCATCTTTTCTCCAAAATTTTAAAAATTTGAAAATATCCGAGTAGGTTTTGTTACCCAGAATTTCCAGCGTTTTTGTTTCGCCGCCCAATATTTTATCGTAAGAAAATTCCACACCAGAGCGGCCAACACGCTGATTACCATCAAAACCGACAAAACCCAGAACATGCGCCGCTGAAAACACTTCATCATAGTAGCGAGTTATTTCTGAAGTGGCGGCCAAACCTTTTACTTTCAAACCATTGATCGCTTCGGCTTGTTTTTTTGTCAGATTCCTGGCAAGAACTAAGTAAGTTTTATCTTTTTGTGAAAGTAATGCTTCCAGGACATCTTTATTCTGGTTTAAAATCGGTGCTATTTTTTCCGCCAACTCTTTGGCAAAAGAAATAGCGGAATTGTTGGAATACGCAAAAAAGGAAGATCTGTTGGTCGCAACGATTTTAGTACCATTGGAAGCAATATCAGAAAAATAAATATTGCCCCGACCGGCCAATAATGCCGATGGGTTGCTGTACTGACTTTTTGCTGATTTTACAAATTCAGAATGTTGGGCAAGAGTTAAATTAAAAAGCCTATAAATGATTAGGCCTGTTAAAAAAAATATGGCAATTAATAATACGTTTGCCCGTGTTCCGCTTCTTATATTCCTAGCTATCATCTATTAAGAACGGCAAAACCGTCATTTTCTAAAATTGAATCAATGTCCTTGGCTTCTATTAATCCCGATTTTTGCCCATAAATAAGTAATTCCTTCATATTGTAGCTCACGCCTTGTTGTTCTTCAGTTAATAATCCGGCATTTAATCGGTTAAGCTCCGACCAACGCAAACCCAAAGCATATCTTTGAGAAACCAACAAATTAGACAAAAAGATGTAAGTTGTCATGGCAACGATCGCCATTGCCACCAAAATTAAATTGAATCTATAAACCGAAGAATTCTCCATCTTCGTAGAGACTGTTTGGTATCCGTTTGCCCCGCCTCTTTTGTAAAAAGGGCGATGGTTTAGTATTTCTGCATAAACTGCCACTTGTTTTAACCGAGACGTTCCTTCTCGGCAACTCTTAACTTGGCACTCCTGGCTCGCGGATTTTCACTTGTTTCCGCAAGTCCGGCAACAATTGGTTTCTTTGTGATTATGGCCAAATCACCGTCTTTAGCCCTTTCTCTGAAAAAATTTTTGACTATCCTGTCTTCCAACGAATGAAAAGATATAACCACTATCTTGCCTCCAGCTTTTAAAACATTTACACCACACTCAAGACCTGATTTCAAATTATCAAGTTCGTTGTTTACCGCTATTCTCAAAGCCTGAAAAGTCCTCGTCGCGTAATGTATTCTTCCACGCCTATACCAGAATGGCACCGCGTTTTTAATCACTTCTACCAATTCAAATGTATTTTTTATTGGTTTGTCTTTTCTGGCTTTTGTTATTCCCGCGGCTATTGATTTAGCAAACCTTTCCTCTCCGTAATCTTTGAATATCTCGGCTAATTCATCGTAAGAATAACGGTTTACAATCTTTTCCGCGGTTAATTCTTGGCCTAATCCGAATCTCATATCAAGGGGTTCGTTCTTTTGAAAACTGAATCCCCTGCCCGCTTCTTCCAGGTGCCAACTGGACACGCCTAAATCAAATAAAACCCCGTCAACTTCCATAAAATCATTCTCCCCGACAATTTTTTTTAAATTTACATAACTGTCATTTACTAAAATCGCATTATTTTTGAATTCGGAATTTTGAATTTTTAATTTTAACTTGTTTACCAGTTCGTTATCCGGATCTATACCCAATAATTTACCATTGGGCATAATTCTTTCTAAAATCGCCAGCGCGTGTCCACCACCGTCAATAGTCGCATCCACGAATTTTTGCCCAGGTTTGGGATCAAAATATTCTATAACTTCGTTTAGAAGAACCGGTGCATGCATACCAATTTTTAAATTTTTAATTTTATAAATAATGTCCTAATTTTTAAACATTTAGAAATTAAGATTTATTTAAAAATTACAAAATTACAAAATTACAAAATTCAGATGACCCCAAGCTCCCCCAACTTCTCCGCTATTCTGTCGCTATTTTTTTCAAGACTATTTTTATAATTCGTCCATCGTTCCTCATCCCAAACTTCTAATCTGTTGAAAAGCCCGGCGACAACTACATTTTTTTTAAGCACTGCGTAATCTTTCAAAAAATCAGGTATCAATATTCTTCCCAGCTGATCCATTTCAACTTCGGAAGCACCCGACAACAATAACCTCACAAATCCCCTTGTGTCCTGCTGGCCGAAAGGCAATTTGCCCAACTTGTCCGCCAACTGTTCCCATTCTTTCATTGGAAAAAGAAAAAGACAGCTATCCAAACCCCTGGTCAGCACCGCTCGATCACCGATTTCTTTTCTAAGTCTGACCGGGATAGATAGACGCTTCTTGGGATCAAGCGTGTGTTTGTATTCTCCAATAAGCATAGTTGCAACAGCAAATAATAAATTACCAGTCTTAAGTAATCGTCATTAATCTTTTTTACAGGTTCGTATTCTAAAATTCTCATCTTTCTTTATAAATGTTTATCAACAAAAAGTTTGGCTTATTCACACTTCTATCCACTTTCTTACACTTTACCTTAATTATATACCACCCAATTATAGAACCGCAACACTACGCAATGTGTATAACTTTAACGTCAATCCGATATTAGTCACAACCACCAAAAAATCGCCTAGAATGGCCGATTTTTTGGTGGTTATTCAACTTGAATATTCACTTTTTGTGTAATTCTATGTACAAGTTATCAACATCCACTGCCTGGTGGGCAACGAAGAAGTTGCCTACAATTCTCGCCGACTTCCGTCGGCTCGGTCGCAGGCCGCCCCTCGCGATATTTTCCGCCAATTGCAGAAAATATATCGCTACGGTCTTCAAATCCTCACGCAAACCAATCAATTGGTTTGCTCTGTGTGGGCACTGGAGGATTTGAACCTCCGACCTTTGCAATGTGAATGCAACGTTCTACCACTGAACTAAGTGCCCTGTTATATTCCCAATCTATTTATCAATTTCTCGTGAGGGCCGTCTAGAAGCACGCGTATGAAACGGTCAAACATGTTGAGGCGGTATTGAAATTCATCTTTGTCTAGAATGACGAATTTAATTTCTTTGCCGACTTCCGCTTCTAGAGCCTTTAAAAAAGACCGCAACTTTCTTTTTTCCAAATCATCGCCAACTATCAAGAGGTCCGGAATATAAGGATCGGGGTTGTCTTTATTTATAAACACGCCTGAAACAACAGCCAGTTTTACCTTGCCAAGATTATTTATTCTTTCTACCATGTCATTTTTTTCCGCTGGTAAGGATTTGAGGATCAGATCTCGCAGTTCAAAAAAAGAACCGAACTCTGTATTTAAAATATAGCTTAATTTTCTGTCAATTTTTTGGGCTATCTTTTTGGCTGGTTCTTTTTTTGACCGTCTTTTTTTGTTTTTGGATTTTTTCATGATCTAAAAATATGGCTATTTTTTAAATTTAATCAATCCGATTTCAGTAAAATTTTTAACTTCTTTATTTACTACCGACAATGGTTCTTGTATCCGAACTGATAATTCTTTAACACTAAATGACAGGCTAGGGTTGCGAAATAAAAACTTGAGTATTTTAACTCTTGTTTTTGAACCAAACAATAATTCGAAGAGGGATTTGTGTTTTGACATGTTTATATCTTTCGGATTAGAATTAGAGTAGGGAATTACACTAGGAAGAGTAGTAAATCGGCTTTACTGTGTCAATTATCAATACAAGCATGGATCCCGAACGAGACAGCAAGAGCAACACAAATAATCGTTTTGTAAAATTATGATTATCAATACCAGCAAGATAAACTTATATAATACGGAAATGCTCAAAAAGCATTTCCTGTCTCGTACGGGATGGAAAAGATAACTCTAAAACCAAGCGTAAAAGAACTCATATATAAAAACAGCGGGGGCAACGTTCACTTTGATGTTTTGTCTTACCAGGGCGCAAACGGGCAGGAAAAAATGCTGGGTTCACTTTTTATCCTGGGACACATTAAGTATGCTGACGAAAATCTTGCCTATGTTGTAAGCCTGATTTCGTCTTTGGCAAAAAGGGAATATTATTCCGAGTATTCTCTCCGCGAACAAAACGCCAAGGGCTCCTTTGAACGAACACTTAAAAAACTCAATGAGGTTCTGGATGATTTTTTCCAAAATAAAAATTTCAAATTGGATATCGGCCTAGCGGCCATATCCGGCGACAATATCTATATCTCAAGGTTGGGCAAATTTAAAATAGCCTTGGCGCGCAACGGCAGATATATAGATATCCTCAACAACATAGAGCTTTTCAGCAAAGATGCGGAGGGAGAAAAACAGTTTTCAAATATTATTTCTGGCAAAGTACAGCCAAACGACAAAATTTTTGCTTATTTTCCGTTTAGATCCATAACTTCAAGAGAGAAACAGTTAAATGACATTTTTGTTAAAGATGGCCAGGACGAATTCGGTCAAAAAATCGCCCACCTTGCGGCCAATGCCACCAACTTTTCTTGTTGCGGCGTCCACATGGACATACGCGAAATAAAAGAGATACCAATTTCAGCTATGGCCCCCAAAACAATCAGGCCAGTCCAAATCAAAAGCGAAAAAACTGACGGGCCATCTGATAAATTAGCGGCATCACTTACTACTAACTCTCCAAATTCAGCCGCTGTTCAAAAAGAAAACCAAAACCAACTGTTAAACGAGGAACCGACCAAATCTGTTTCCTTGCAAGAATTGCCGGAACAGTCAAGAATTATACCCGCAGAATTTTTGGTTAGCAAAAGGGTTAATATTTTTACACCGCTTTTGAACACCATTAAAAAGCTGGGATTAATCGGTAAATTAAACAATCGTGCTCACCGTCACAGTTTTATTGCATTATCGGTAATTGTTTTAATACCAATTTTGGCTTTCGTCTTATTGAAAACTGGGGGCAATTCCGGCACAGAGAAAAATATCATTAAACAAGCCGGCGAAAACCTGAAACTTGCGGAATCACGCATAACTCAAAACAACTTAAGAGACGCGAGATCATTGCTCCAAGCGTCACTGGTAAGCCTGACTGATATTTCCGGAAAAAAAGCCGATGATACAAAACAACAAATAAACCAGATACTGGATGGCCTGGATCACGCCAGTAATAAGGAACCGGTACTTTTTGCTGATCCGACGGTTCAAAATCAAAATTTCAAAGCAAACTTTATAACAGCAGCTGGCGATCTGGCTTTTTTGACTGATTCCGATGGAATCGTGTCGTCTGTCACTCCAAATGAAAATTCTAATTTGAGTCAGTTTAAGATAATACCGCAATTTTTGTTTAGCATTCCATCAGGAATCTTGTTGTTTAACGGTTCGGAAACTTTTGGAGTTTACAATTTGGAATCTAAAAAAATGAGTGAATACTCATTAAAGGATGCATCACCAGCAGTCGATGCTATTCTGTATGAAAACAATCTTTATACACTCTCGGGAAACATTATTTACAAATATGCCGATGCAGCAACGGGCGGCACAAAACGAACTGGCTGGTCCAATAGTGATCAAAGTGCCAATCTGCTATCCATAACTGCCGACGGCAACATCTATGCACTCACAAGTGAGGGAAAATTGTTCAAATACTTCAAGGGTGAGAAAGTTGGCGAGTCGGACCTTAAGCTGATTCCTGCTTCAGGCAGCCGCATTTTCACCTCTAAGGATTCGGCATTCATTTATCAAACAGATAAAGCCAACAAAAGAGTTTATATTTTTGACAAAACAACAGGTGAAATCAAGACAACATACAAACTTGACACCGTCGGCACGCCACAAGACATTTCTATATCTCCCGACGGCACTATCTGGATACTCTCGGCAGACAATAAAATTTGGACAATCAAATAATCAACTAACTAAAAATCCGCCTTTCGGCGGATTTTTAGTTAGTTGATTTCAAGCGGTTCTTGGTTCTTATTTTAGTTCCACTGTCGCGCCTGCATCTTCTAACTTCTTTTTGAGTTCCTCGGCCTCTTCTTTTTTGGCTCCTTCTTTGACGGTTTGCGGCACGCCATCAACCAAATCCTTGGCTTCTTTAAGACCCTTGCCGGTTACTTCGCGAACAACCTTGATAACTTGTATCTTCTGTTGTCCCCCGTCTTTCAAAATTACCGAAAAGCTATCCTTTTCTTCGGCTGCTCCCACTCCCTCTTCAGCTGCCGCTCCGGCTGCCGGCGCAGCCATAGCCGCGGCGGATACACCGAATTTCTCTTCAAGAGACTTAACTAATTCGTTCAATTCGACCACAGACATAGATTCAATATCCTTTATGAAATCCTCTTTGTTCATTTTGTTTAAATTTTTAATTTCCAATTTTTAGTTTTTAAATAAATCTTAATGTTTTAATTTTTAAACATTAAAAATTATTTATAAAATTATAAAATTAAAAATTATAAAATTAGTTTTATTTTTTATCTGCTATTTGTTTTAATGTTATCGCTAAGGCTTGCAAGGGGTACTTCATCATGCCCAGCAATCTTGCAATCATAACCTCTTTTGACGGCAGCTTGGCAAATTCAATAAATTGCGCGAGATCCAAGAACTTGTCGTTCCATATGGCACCGAAATACTTCAATGCCGGGCTTTTCCTCGCAAAACTATAAATTGTCTTGGCGACCGTTTGTCCGTCTCCATATCCGATAGCGGCACCCAACGAACCCTGGTACTGAAAAACATCAATTTCACTTTTGACATCTTTTAACGCCCTGTCAAGCAGTGTTTTTTTCTCAACCAAATATTCCGAGTTAATTACCCGGAGTTCATTTTTTAATCTCCTCATTTCCGCGACATTCAAACCCTTTTCACCATCTCTGGCAAAAGAAGAAAATACTACAATCTTAGCTTTTGCCAATTTGTCTTTTAGCTTTGCCAGTTCTTCTTTTTTTTGTGTTTTTGATTTCATCCCGTATGAAGTAGCTGCTGCATCCCGAACGAAGTAAGAAACCTCCGGTTTCTGCCGAAATAATATTTCGGACTTCGTACGGGATTCATTTTTAAAACAAAAACGGTCTTTTAAACCGTAGCTCGATCCAAAAAAGGCTTAATACCTCGGCGGGACTTATGCCATTCTCTATATCGAGAACCTGCCCGCTTTCTACGGTAAAATTAGCTTAGCAAATATTTTTTTAGGGGTCAACCCCTATTGGTTCAAGCCAAAATTAAACGTATTTTTAACCAAATCCGGGTTGATAACATACAGAATCAGGTAAGCCGCAAAAAGTAAAATTGTGCCTACAACCGCATTGGTTATTTTTGTCTTAGCATCGCTTATTTTGCCAACATTGCCTGCGGCAGTCAGCAGTAAAAAACCGGCATACAAAATCCTGACAAAAACAATTATACCTACTATAGTAAGAGAGAAACTATAAACTGAACTAATAAAAGCCGGCAAATCCGGCTGGTCAAATGTCGGTAGTTCAACCGCCCGAGCGTAATTTACTAAAAAATTTATTAACATATTTTTTTTGAATTATAATTTATAATTTAAAATTTATAATTTCAGATACTTAGCCCTCGCTCTCGCGTGTTCTTCTGCGGTCTTAGAAAAAATTGTGGTTCCGTCCCTTGCACTAAGATAAAACAGATAATCGCTTGGCTGCGGATTCAAGGCGGCGTTTATCGCCGTCAATCCAGGATTCGTTATCGGACCGATTGGCAATCCCTTCCTTTTATATGTATTATAGACCGAATTCTTTGGTATGTTATCCACAATATTTGCCAGTGAAACATCGCAGATACGCCCGAATAAAAATTCCGGGTAACAAACTCCATAAGCAACCGTGGCATCAATTTCCAGCGGCAAATCCAAACTAAACCTTTTTTCAATAATGCCCGCTACTATTTTCATATCCTGCTCTGTCTTTACCTCCCTCTCTAAAATTGAAGCTGTAATAACAATCTCTTTAATTCTTGGCTGGCTAATTCCTTTAAATACATCTACGGTTTTCAGCTCAAAATTTTCCCGCATCTTTTTAACAATTTCTTCAACACCATTATTTGCCGTATTATTGCCACCGGCTTCATTAAATCTATATGTGTCCGGGAAGAGATATCCCTCGTGTTGTAATGCCGCCCCCAAAAATTCTCCCGCCTTTATTATATTAGCTTTTGTTAATATCCTGTCCGCATCTGCGATATTCGTCCCCTCCGGAATGGTAACAACCATACCCTCCGGCTCTGATCTGCCTTCCGCAAAAATATTTACCAGTTCTCCGATACTGGCATTGGCGGGTATTTTATAATTTCCGGCTTTAAAATTTCTCTCGTTGCCGGAAGCTATGGCATAAATCACAAAAAGATACTTATTTAATATCAAATCTTGTTTTGCCAATGAACGTGCAACTGAACCCAAAGATTGGCCCCTCTCAATAACAAAACTTGCTTCTATGGGAAGCGTTCTGTGAATTAAAGAGTTTGGCAAAATTATCATAACTACCCCGATAATTAGGGCAACCATGATAATCATGGCGCTAATTTTATAATAATTATTTTTCAGAATAGGTTATTGATCTAAGGGTTTTTTATCTAAAACCCTGTCCGGGGGTATCGTTCTTTTGCCGGAACGCAACTGGGTCAATCTTTGTCTAATTAATTCGTTATCGGGGTTGAATTTTTCTATTTCCTCAACCTGCTTTAGCGCATTATCCAGATCACCACGTTCTTCAAAGACTAATGACAAATACCATCTGGCGTTGGAATAGTTCGGGAAAAGTATCACCGCCTGTTGCCACACCGTAAAAGCGTTATTCTTCTGGTTGTTGCGATAATAAAGGAGTCCCAATTGGAACGCCACGCTTGGATCCTTTGGATTGGCCGCTCGTAATTTCTCAAACTGCTTGATAGCATCCGGCAACTTATCTTGCCGATCATAAACCACCGCTAAGTTAAAGAGGGCTTGGCCAAAGTTGTTATAAAAAGAAATTGCTTTTTTATAATTTTCCTCCGCCCTTACCAAGTCATCGCTTATTTGTTTGCGAACGGCGGCAAAATCAACACCTCCCCGATTTTGAGAATTATTTAACGCCCTTTGCAGATTATCAGATGCGGACAAGTAGACATTACCTATTCTTAAATAAGTATTCGGATCGGCCGGATTGCGCGTCAGAGACTCGTTATACATATTAACCGCCGCCTGATTGGCTCCGCTAACTAAGGTCATGATGTTTTCATAAATCAAACCGCGATTTATCCAATTTTGAGAATCAGCCGAATTGGTATCGGTTGCCCTTAATGCAATGCTGACTGCCGAAGCAATCTGGTTTTGTATTTTGCTGTCATAAGTTTCACGGCTTTCGCCCTTTTGCGGACCTTTTTTCAAATCTTCCGCCAATTGGGCCACAACCGCTTGGGATAGTAATCTGTAAGCCCTGGTATCATTCGGGTTACCGTTGGCACTTTTTACAAAATATTCTATGGATTTGCTCAAATTGCTATTTTCCAAAGCTCTAGCCAAAGAAATATTGGCCGCGTAATTTTTGGTTGTAAAGTAACCCGCGACCAAAACCAATACTAATCCCATTATAAAGGCCAGTGAACCGGCAAAAGATAGTTTCGCATCACTTTCAAGACTAATTGTGCGTTCTTGGCTGGAATCCGAAGTCAGAACTATCAAGGCAAGCAACAAGAATAAAAATGCCATGGTTACAACATTGAATGGGTATAAAAAGTAAGCTACCAATAAGCCAAAACTTGCGGCCCAAATAGCGCTTGTCTCCGCACCGCTATTAAAACTGTCCTTAATTCGTGCTGTCATCTCCTTCCAGTAGAACCAAAGAAGCGCAATAAAACTTAATATGGCCAAAAAACCTCCTTCTGCCGCAGAATTGTACAACTCTGATGCCGAATCACTAAACCTGAATCGGTAAAAAACAGAGTTAGCTATGCTAGTCGGCTTAAACTTATCATAAGCAATCGCAAAATTTTCAGCTCCATAGCCCGAAGGCTTGGTTCTCAAAGAATTTAAATCTATCTTCCAAGAAGTTTTGTGCGATGGCGCAACCTCTACCGGTAATTTTGATTTTAATGACGTCCAGTTAAAATTAATCAACATTAAGAAAACGCCCAAAACGATCACGACCATCGGCATTGCAAACAATTTCATCTTCCTATTTTTGACCAACCTGGCATCACCGACAGAATCAAAGTACACCAATGTCAACAAGGATATAAAAGTAATAACCCAAACCGGCCACCAATTGATAAGTATGACCAGCAAAAGAGCGGACACTATGCCTATATAACGCAAGCCGCCGGCAAGCATTGAAATCAAATTCGGTTCGGCCAAGTTTTCGTCGTCATGTTTTTTTGCAATACCAGAAGGAATAAAAAATACTAGGGATAAGGCGGCCAATATGCCTAGAGAGTTCAAAGAGCCGACACTGTTAAAAGCTCTGGAAGCAAAAACCGTTCCCTTAAAAAGAAAAATGCCAAAAACTTGCAATACTCCAAAAATAAATGCCAGCGCCAATGATGCAGTGACAATTTTCTTCAATTTATTTCCTCTGTCTTCAATGACGTTTACTGCCAAGAAAAACAAGACAGCCAATGAAGCAACGGTTACAAAAGCGGCGCTTCGACTCTCTCCAACACCAAATAAACTGGTAAACTTGTTAACTGAAAAAATAACCGATATGGCACTAGCTGCCATGATGCCGGCAACAGGAAAATAAAACAAAGTCGGTTTATAACTAACAATACCGCCCCTGATAATATCAACCAGATACAAGACTAGCCCGATACCGGCTACCGCAATTAACAAAGTTTGCTTATTGAATTCCAAAATATCCGCCGTCCACGGTAAAAACCAAAGCGGCAATATAAAGACTGCGGAATAAACTAACCGGCGTATTGTCGTTCGAAACAAAGGAGTAACGTTGGCCAAAATTGGCTCTTCTTGGTACTGAACGGCATCAGAACTGCCATCTCGGTTTTCACCTTCTTCCACCACCGTGGAATCTGACTGACTTATTTCTGAAAAATTTCCAAAATCCTCTTCGTATGAATCAACCTTCATAAAATCATGACCCGGTAATCACAGCGAATTGCCAATCAAATCGGCCTCCCGTGCAAATTACCAAGGGCTGAATTAAGATATTAAAAAAATTAATTTATGGTGTCAACGCGTCAGTCGGGGTTGGGGTTGGACTTAGTATCGTTTCCACACTTGATTCTGGTGTAGGACCAGAAGAAAGTGTTGGTACCTGTCCCGTAACTCCGCTATTGGCGGGTGGTTCCGGGGTCGGCTCTAATGGGGTATGACTTGGCGATTCAGACAAGATCGGTTCTGGGGTCAATAATATCTCTGGTGTTGGAATCGGAGACACGCTAGACTCGAGGTTAATTGAGGGCTCCGTAGATGGCGTTGGATTTTCTGATAGGCTCGGCTCTGGAATTGGTATCGGAAACGGAGTTGGCTCATTTGTTGTTTGAGTTTGACTGTTTGTGTTTTGCCCATCTGCGCCTTCATATCCTTTTCTTCTTGCAATCACCAACCAGTCAAATTTACCATCGCTTAGTCCGTTGAGCTCGCGGATAGTAAACCCATAGGGTGTTTTGTTTGCAACATATAGTTGTCCGCGGATTGTATTCGTCGTAGGCGTAACTATGACCTTAATTGACGCTACATCAGATATCAAGGCCGTGAATGAGTAATCAAAGTAAATTTTTGCCTCACCACCCACCAAATCAGATGACCCACTTAGTTGCACTTCTCCCCTCGTGGAATCTACACCATAAGTTGCTATATAGTTGCCGTTTTCGGCCAAGTCTGCCTTTGATTGCTCCGCCGCCTGCGCCCCATTACCGCTGAACAGCGACAGCGTATCCAAATCGGCGTCATTTGAAATGATTACATCCCTTGAAACCCAGTTGGCAGCCATTGTCGCAATATCCACGTTCGGTAAGATATTTGCCACGGTATAATAAGTTTTTTTAATGCCATCGGTTATAAAATCTCCTTTAGCCCAAATACTCTGGAATATCGAAACCGGCGCATCAAAAATTAAATTTTTTACCGCTTTTAACTTTAGACTGTCAAACTCGCTTGAATGTTCTAGCGCCACCGCGCTCCCCGATGCGTAAACTCCCAGTATATCATCAACAGATAACCGGTTATTAATTGTAACACTGCCGCCGGAACTGCCAGAATCGACAATAACTCCGTTGTTGTTTAATTGCGCCGACAAACTGGCTATTTTAGCATCAAGTTCCTGTATGCCCTTAACTACTTTCCATGAAGTTACCGGCGTAACTTTGTAAAAACCATCGTCGCCAAGTGAAACCAGTTCTGAATACTTTTCCAGTAAATCCTGCGCGACTACACCGGTTTTTTCTTCCTGCGAAGATATGACCACATAATCTTTTATTGGAAGGCCCAACAAATACGGAAGAGCTGGAGATGCTTCCCTTATATTAGTTTTGAGCCTGGCATCAGATGAACAAGAAAAACCGGTATCGGTAGATTCCGGGTTATAATCGCAAGTTCCGTCGCTATCTTGCAAACGCAGGACGGCCTCGTCCGACGTGGACGCCACATGCAACTTCATTGCCGGTGTTGTTGTTCCCATTCCAATATTGCCAAAATTATTAATGGTCATGCGTGTTATGGGATTTCCGACTATATCATTATTCGTACCAAAGGTCAGCGAGTAACCGCCGCCAACAGGAGTCGAAAACCCTATATCGGCCCCGTATATTGACCCGTTATCATCATACATTCCCAATGCACTCCAAACTACATTTGTACTGTTAATACTTGCCCCGATTTTGATAAATTTTATATCATAGTCAGTTGATGTGTTTTCAGAGTTAACCATCTCTAACTTGGTTCCCGGCGCCGTCGTCCCTATCCCCACATTGCCATTCGGCATTATCCTGCCTCCGGCAAAACTAACCTGCGTGTCCAAGAAATCCCAAGTATAGTTGCTTGAAGTTGAGGCGATG